>CAMHMG010000102.1 GCA_946186175.1 uncultured Clostridia bacterium
CATAGGAGATTTTACAGGCTCTGATTCTAAAATTCGATTATGAAACAACCCTAGTAATACAATTGGATTAGTTGCTGTTTGTTTTTTTTTATGCTATAATTCTTAACTGTAGTGTTTTAATAACTATTTCAATATAATGTATAAGGAGATATCACAATGTCTAATTTAGAAAAATATGTTAATGCTTTCGCAGAAGGTTTGGAGATTGATGCAGGTATTGTTAAGGAAGGGTTAGAGTACCAATCTATTCCTGAATGGGATTCGGTAGGTCACATGGGACTTGTAGCATCACTTGAGGATGCATTTGATATTATGATGGATACAGATGATATTATTGATCTCAGTTCCTATGAGAAAGGTATAGAGATTCTTAAGAAATATGATGTTGAGATATAATCTGTAAGTTGTTGATTTTTAGTTGATTCATTGCAGTCATTTCATTGAGGTTAATTATGGAAATAGTGTGTGGCGTGGAACAATTGAATAGACATCCGCTAACTCCGTATTCTGAAGTTGTATGTGATTTTCTTGATACATATTCTAAAGCGTTACGTAGTGATATTGAGGCAAAAACATACCCTGATGTGATGACGTTTGCTTTTTGGGCGAGAAGAGGAAATGTCGGCAAAAAGAAAGAAGAATTCTTTTTATCAGATATCGGGAAAAAGAGAATTGGGAGAGGAATTGTCTTTCATATTGCACCGTCTAATGTACCGGTAAACTGTGTGTATACCTATGCTTTTGGATTGCTTGCCGGTAATTCCAATGTTGTGAGAATTCCTACGAAACATTTTCCGCAGATAGATTGTATGCTTAGGGTAATAGAAGAAGTTTTGAAAGAGGAGGCATTTTCTGTTATTAGGGAGATGACTTCTTTTGTTCAGTATGACAGGAAAGAGATAGAATATACAGAAAAGCTGTCTTCATTATGTGATGTACGTGTCATTTGGGGTGGGGATAATACGATAAACAGTATACGTAGAACTTTGTTGCCGCCAAGAAGCACGGAGATAACGTTTGCTGACCGGTATTCTTTTGGAATAGTAAGTGTCAATGCTGTTTTGAAAATGTCAGATAAACAATTAAATGAATTGGCTAAGAAATTCTATAATGATACATACCTAATAGATCAGAATGCGTGTTCAACTCCTCATCTGATATGTTTTCAAAAAGATGGATTGTCGGCAAAAGATATTGAAAATGCAAAAATCAGATTTTGGAACAGTATTTATTCTGTTGCAGAAAAATATCAATTGTATGAAATCAAAGCAAGTGATAAATATTCTGATCTCTGTGATATAGTTATGAGTTCTGATGATGATTCATTGCTTAATGGGAATTTGATAAAAAATGTTAAGGGATTTGACAATCTGTTATATGTATGTGAATTATCGATGCTGCCGGATGATGTGGTTGTTAAATGCAGAGGAAGATACGGTATGTTCTTCGAATATAATTTTGATAAATATGAGGAATTGTCGGTTCTTTCAGACACAAAAGTTCAGACATGTGCAATATGCGGTTTGGATAATAATGCATTAAGGGATTATATTGTTAAGCAGGGATGGTATGGAATTGACAGAATTGTTTCGTTTGGTAGTACATTAGATATAGATCTTATCTGGGATGGGTATGACCTTATAGGTTCTTTAAGCAGGGTGATATGTTAGAGGTATTGGCTAATGTCGATTGAAGAAATGTTAAATCACTCACCATATGAAGATGAGTGTGATATAAAACAGAATATTTTTCTTGAGAGACTGAATATGCTTACATATAGGCATTATAACAGATGCAAAGAATATCATCAATTTATTGATATATTGCATGGTGGGAAAATACAATATGAATCTATTGAAGATGTTCCGTTTTTGCCTGTGAAGATTTTTAAGAAAAGGGAACTTAAAAGTGTATCAGATGAAGAAGTTTTCAAGATTATGACCTCTTCCGGAACTACGGGGCAGCAGGTATCTAAGATATTTCTTGATAAGACAACAGCAAATAACCAGCAGAAGGTGCTGACACGGATAGTATCGGAATATACCGGTCGTTCGAGAATGCCAATGATAATATTAGATTGTCCTTCGGTGCTCAAAAACCGTAATATGTTTTCGGCAAGGGGAGCGGGAATATTAGGTTTTTCATTGTTTGGTTCTAAAAAGATTTTTGCTTTTACGGATGATATGGAGCTAAATCTTACAGAGATTAAAGATTTTTTGAAAAAATATGAAGGTCAGACTATTTTTCTATTTGGCTTTACTTATATGATTTGGCAGTATTTTTATAAAAAGCTTGTTGAAATTAATGAGTATCTTCCACTTGAAAAAGGTGTTCTTATCCATGGCGGTGGTTGGAAGAAACTTGCTAGTGAAGCGGTTTCGAAAGAAAAATTTAAAGAGAGCCTTAATAGTGTTTGTGGAATTACAAGTGTACACGATTATTACGGAATGGTTGAACAGACCGGATGTATTTACATGGAATGCGAGTGCGGGCATCTGCACGCGAGTATTTTTTCAGATGTACTTATTCGTAATATGCAGGATTTTTCGGTATGCCAAAATGGTGAGATGGGGGCAATACAAGTATTATCAGCATTGCCGGCATCTTATCCGGGGCATTCGATTCTGACAGAAGATATCGGTCGGGTTTTAGGTGAAGATGATTGCCCGTGTGGTCGGAAAGGTAAATACATAGAAATAATAGGACGGATGAAAAATGCGGAAATTCGTGGCTGCAGTGATACTTTTGAAAGGTGAATAACGTATGTTTCTTAATATTGAAAAGCATAATAACAAAAAGATAGCGGCAATTGATGATAAAGGCAATGAATTAAGTTATGGTGAATTGGTTCGCTGCGCAAATGATATTTCAAATGCTGTCGGACGAAGAAATCTTGTATTTATATTGTGCCATAACAGGCTTGCGGCGTTAGCGGGTTATGTTGGAATGATGGGATCGAAAAATGTTCCCTTGTTGTTGTCAGCAGATATTGATAGTGATCTTCTTAAGTATTTGTTAGAAACATATTGTCCCAATTATATATGGTATCCTTGTGATAAAAAGGATAACTTTGATTTTGGTAACGGAGATGTGCTTTATAAATACATGGATTATGAATTGATAACATATAATTGTGACAGCATAACACTTTATGATGAATTAGGATTGCTTTTAACTACTTCCGGTTCTACGGGAAGCCCCAAACTTGTAAGGCAGAGTTATTCTAATATTCTTTCAAATGCAACATCTATTGTTGAATATCTTGAACTTGATGACACAGAACGTCCTATTACTATGCTCCCGATGAACTATACATATGGTTTGTCTGTGATCAATAGTCATCTTCTTGTTGGTGCAAAGATAATGATGACTGACAGCAGTTATGCACAGAAACCGTTCTGGGATTTCTTTAAAAGGGAAGCTGCGACATCTATTGTTGGTGTACCATTTACTTATGAAATATTAAAAAAATTACGTTTCTTTAGAATGGATTTACCATCTCTTAGATATATGACACAAGCAGGCGGTAAATTACTGCCTGAATTACAGAAAGAATATGCGCAATATGCTTATGAGAATGGGAAGAGATTTTATGTTATGTACGGTCAGACTGAAGCTACGGCAAGAATGTCATATCTTCCTTATGACAAATCATTAGAAAAATATGGTAGTATGGGAATAGCAATTCCGGGAGGAGAGTTTTCACTTGTTAATGAGGATGGAGAGGTTATAGACACACCTGAAACAGTTGGAGAACTGGTTTATAAAGGTGACAATGTGACTCTCGGTTATGCACAGTGTATTGCTGATCTTAGTAAAGGCGATGAGCGGGGCGGTGTGCTTAATACCGGTGATATGGCAAAAAGGGATGTTGACGGTTATTACTATATAGTTGGAAGAAAAAAGAGATTTTTGAAAATATATGGAAACAGAGTCAATCTGGATGAATGTGAACGTATTATACAAGGAGCTTTCGATAATATTGAATGTGTTTGTGTAGGTGAGGATGATCATCTTAGAATATTTATTACCGATGAGGATAAAGTGAATGATGTCATGGAATTTATCACAATGAAAACAGGACTTAACGCAAAAGCATTTGAAGTTATATATATTACTTCCATACCAAAGAATGATTCCGGTAAGAAGCAATACAACATGTTATAAGGAGTAGTACGGATGATACCATTTAACAAACCGCCTTATGTAGGCAAAGAAGAACAATATATATGTAAAGCAATATGTAATGGAAAGATTTGTGGTGATGGAGAGTTTAATAAAAAATGTCAGCAGTGGCTGGAAAATAATGTTGGGACAGAAAAAGCCCTGCTTACTACATCATGTACGTCTGCACTTGAAATGTGTGCGTTGATATGTGGAATCAAAGAAGGCGACGAGGTTATTATGCCTTCATACACCTTTGTTTCAACAGCCAATGCATTTGTCATACATGGAGCAAAGTGTGTGTTTGTAGATATCAGACCTGATACAATGAACATTAATGAACAATTGATAGAAGATGCTGTTACCGATAAAACAAGAGCGATTGTGCCTGTTCATTATGCAGGTGTTGGATGCGATATGGATGTGATATGTGATATTGCAAGACGCCATAATCTATATGTGATCGAAGATGCCGCACAGGGTATGTGTTCAAGGTATAAGGGCAAATCGTTAGGTACTATTGGTGACTTTGGTACATACAGTTTTCATGAAACTAAGAATTACAGTATGGGCGAGGGCGGAGCGATATTACTTAATAACAATAAATATATTGAACCGGCTGAGATAATTCGTGAAAAAGGTACCAATAGAAATCAGTTTTTCAGAGGTCAGGTTGATAAATATACATGGGTTGAGAAAGGATCGTCATTTCTTCCAAGTGAAATTAATGCTGCATATCTCTGGGCGCAATTAGAGGAGGCAGATGTAATAAAGAAGGATAGAATGGATTCGTGGAAAAGATATTATAATGGTCTGTCAAATCTACAGGAAAAAGGATATATAACACTGCCATTTATTCCGGATGAATGTGATCATAATGCCCATATGTTTTATATTAAGGTTAAAGATCTGGAAACAAGGACATCATTACTAAGTTATCTCAAGGATAATGGTATATTGGCTGTTTTTCATTATGTACCTTTACATAGTTCAGAAGCGGGAAAAAAATATGGAAGATTTAATGGTGAGGATATATACACAACTAAGGAAAGCGACAGACTATTGAGGCTTCCAATGTATTACGGACTTAAGGAAGAAGAGATTGCATATATCATTGATGTGATTGAGAAACATTTTGTTGGATAATATATTGAGGAGAGATTATTATGCTGAGTATCAAACAGTTTTTATCAAAAAGAAAGATTTATATTATAGCAATACTATTTCCGTGGATGGTTGCTATGGCTTATTGTATTGTTAATGGATTATGGATAACAGGTGAGGGTAATATTGCGGTTGGAGATTTGAAGCTGCAGATTATACCAATAGCATATGAAATATGGGAAAAGATTCATCTTCATGAGTCTCTGAGTTTTACCTGGCATCTGATGGATGGCATTGAATTCAGCTCACTTCTTGGATATCTGGCTTCACCGTTCACGTTGGTAATGTTTCTGCTTCCAAGAGAATGGATAGCTGATTATATGCAATTCATTATGCTGGTAAAATGGTCGTTGACAGCAGTTTCGATGACATATTATTTTTATAATACACATCATAATAAGCTGAAGGAGGGAAAAGAATTAGTTTCTCTGTTCCTGGGGCTTTCATACACTCTAGGAAACGGAATAATGAGTTATATGTTATACGTTCAGTTTATGGATGTTATGATATGTTTTCCAATCCTGCTCCTTTTAATTGAAAAATTAGTATCCCAAAAGAAGTGGAAATTATATTATATTGTTCTTACTTTTGTAATATTCAGTAATAGTTATATAGCATTTCAGATATGTGTTTTTTTAATTATATGGTTTTTCTTGCAACTCTTTGAGGAAAACGTGGAAGAAAAATTGAAAAAATTCATAATTTTTGCAAGTGGTTCAATACTTGCTGCATTGACTAACGGTTTATTTCTCTTTAGTGCTTTACGCATGTCTACCGGCAGATTTGCCATGGATGTGAGTAGTCAGAAAGAATATTACGATTTGCCGATTTTAATTCCGCCGTACTATTTTATTAAACAATTTTTTATGTATAATTATATTAATGGACCAACCGATACATTACCCAATATTTATTGTACATTAGCTGCGTTGGTTATAGTTCTGATCTTTCCGTTTCTGAAAATTAATATTAAAAAAAAGATTTATATGTCCTGTATTATGATTTTCCTGCTGGCAAGTTTTTTTGTTGGAAAGCTGAATCTTTTTTGGCATATGTTTGTCCCACCCAATGGTGTACATAACAGATTTATGTATTTATTTGTTTTTTATATGTTGTTTCTTGTTCTATATGTACTTGGTAATATTGAGGGTATTAAATTAAAAGTAGTTGCTGGTGTAAGTGTTCTGTCTTTGGCAATATATTTTTACACCTTTTTCAGTATTAACAATTATGATACGATATTTAGCTTCATTGGTTCATTGTTTGTTATAGTCATAGTTTTGCTTATCCTTATATTTTATAAAAGAGGAAGCATTAACCATAAAGCGTTTATTATAGCTTTGGTTATTACGGGGATTACTGAATTGACTATAAGTTCTTATAATAATTTTATTTGTTATGATAACGAGACATATTATGGGGATGGGGGATATATTGACGAAGCGTGCGATTTGCTTAATGAAGCTGATTTGAAATCGGGAGAACGGGTTACCGCATTTGATCCGACAACAAATATTGGGCTGGTAGCAGGGAAAAATGCCGATTCGGGATTTGTATCAGCTGTCAATGCAAATGATCATTATTTACATGAAAAACTTGGTATGGCAATAGAGGGCAATGTTTCGTTCTCGTCAATGGGAGCATCGCCGCTAATTAATCTTATATTCAATATTAGATATGGTTTAGGTGGAAGCGATACACTTTTTAGCGATTATGATGTGGTCAAAGAAGGAAAATCTTATAACTTATACCGCATTAACAGACTTGCAGGTCTTGGCTATATGTGTAATGATGATTTGACCGACTGGGATATAGAAAGCGGTAATTGCTTTGAAATACAGAATGATTTTGTGAACAAATCAACAGGTGAAGGTGATATATTTACCAATGTTAATGTTGATATGACTTGTAATGATTCACATGAAAACATAACATATGAAAATGGTAAAACTATATATGAATTTGTAGGTCAATACGGCAATATCTATGACGCTAAGCAATTTGATTTTGTTGTCGATAAGGATATGGATCTGTATATGTGTTCTACACGTAATAAGCAGTTTAAATATGCAATTTCGATCGATGATGAGATGATTCATATGGATACGAATGTATTTCGAACTACAACATACCACATAGGCGATGTGAAAAAGGGTCAAAAGGTGTCAATTATTGCTGTGCCTTTTATAGATCTTAATATTGGCGAGAGCTGTAAAATGAGTTTTTGGTTTGCGGAATTTGATAATGAACAGTATGATAAAGTCTATGACAAATTATCAGCTAATACATTAGATATCAGTGAGGAAAGAGATGACTATATTAAGGGAAGTATCAAAGTTGATGAAGCCGGTTTGATGATGACATCTGTTCCTGCAATGGATAAATTCGTAGTTAAAGTTGATAATGAAGAGCGTGAATATAGTGTTGTAGGCGGAGCGTTTATAGGAATCCCATTAGAAGAAGGAGAGCATATCGTTGAATTCGTATATCAAAGTAAAGTTGATATCGGATTATTATTATTATCTGTTTGTTCTTTTCTTGTATATATTGTTATCATTGTGATTAATATAATTAAGGGAAAAAATCATAAGAGGCTCTAATCTGTAATTGGGAAGATAGGGACTATATAATACATGGAGGAGAGAAGTTGAGAAAACTATTGGTCAGAGTCAGAGATAATTGGTTCTACATAATTGCAATTATATTGCCTTGGTTAATTGCCGTGGTTCACTCTGCTTATGCCAATACATGGATTACGGGTAACGGAGGTTTTGCCATAGGTGATTTTCAGGCTATAATAGTACCTGCCGGATATGAACTGTGGGATAAAGTCCATTCGGGAGATGTGTTGTCATTCACGTGGCATGTTGCAGATGGTGCTGATTTCAATTCAGTGGTATCATACCTTTTTTCTCCATTTACAATAATAATGCTTATATTACCAAGAACCATGATTGCCGATTATCTTCAATTACTGATGATTGCAAAATGGTCTCTTCTTAGTTTTTTTATGGTATATTTCTTTTATCATACAAGTTTTAATACAATGAAATGTAATAAAAAATTGACTTCGCTGTTTCTTGGACTTTCATATGTGTTAAGTAATGGAATACTAAGTTATATATTGTATATTAACATGGTAGAAGTAATGCTGTGTTTTCCGTTTTTGCTTTTGCTTGTTGAAAGAATGGTCAAAGAGAAGAAGTGGCGATTATACTACATTCTATTGACATACACAATTATGTGTAATAGTTATATAGCATTTATGATATGCATATTTCTAGCCTTTTGGTTTGTGTTGAATATCTCGTTTGACAAAAAAGAGATAATTAAAAAATTTTTGATTTTTTCAGGTTCATCGATACTTGCGGCACTTACTGATACATGGAGTCTGATTACAGGTCTTAATCTGTCTAAGGGAAGAATATCTGCGAAGGATTACAGTGAAATTCATGAATATATAAAAGGAATTTTAGTACCGATTCATACCTTTATAGAACAGTTATTTTTACTAAAGCCTGTTTCCCAATCATACAGCCCTAATATATATTTTTCTGTTACAGCAGTTTGTTTAATTTTATTTTTTGTTGCTGTAAGGATTGATTGGAAGCAGAAGTTCCTTATACTTTCTTTTGCCTGTGTTCTTGTATTAAGCTATTTTGCCGGATGGCTTAACCTTGCATGGCATATGTTTAGTATTCCTAATGGATTCATGCACAGGTTTACTTTTATATTTATATTTTTTATGTTGTTTATGCTTCTTATGGTGCTTGTACATTTGAATGATATACAATATATACATTTGGCTATTGTCAGTATTTTCAGCCTGTCCATGACTGCATATTCATTTTTTAACATTGAAGAATATGATTCAATGCTGATATATTTTCTGACGTTTATGATTATTGTTTTTCTGATACTTATGCTGACATTTTATCTTAGAAAAAGTATTGATTATAAAAATATAATTATTCTGATTGCAGTATGTGGCATTAGTGAATTGACAATTAACTGTTTTAACAGTTTTTCATATTATGATGGTGTGCGCGTGTTTGGTAAAGATGGTTATATGACAAAGGCGGCAGACTTATTAGATGGTGCTGATATTGATAAAGGGGAGAGAATTTGTGCGACGGCCATTTTTGCGAACTTAGGATTAATTTCAGGACATAACTCAGATTCCGGTTTTGTTTCGATGATTAATACAAATAACAGAACGCTTCATGAAAGACTTGGACTGGAAAAAAGTGGTGATGTGGAATTTGCATCGCTTGGCGCATCGCCGCTGGTTAATCTTATATTTAATATAAGGTACGGAATAGGTGAGAGTGAATTACTTTATAGTGATGCTGATCTTGAAAAAAAGACAGACCTTGTTAATTTGTATAGAATTGACAGACTCGCCGGGCTCGGATATATGGTTGATGATTTAATTGCAGACTGGACTTATGATGGAGAAAACTGTTTTGAATATCAGAACAAGTTTGTTAATAAAGCTGTAGGTGGTGAAGATATTTTCTCAATTCCGGATGGCGAGGCAGTATTAACGGATTTTATCGGTGTTCCTTGTGAACATGAAGCTATAGAAGCAGAAAACGGAGTTTACAGTTATCATATTGATAAGCCTGTTGGAGGTGAGTTTGATGCCAGAGTATTTCGTTACGTGCCGAATGAAGATATGGACTTATATCTGTTTTTCAAATCAAAGGATATTTTGAATGTAATAGTATTCATTGATGGTGAATGTGTTCATGAAGATTTGGAACCTTTTGATCAGAGCACATACCATATTGGAAATGTTAAAAAGGGACAGGAGATAAAAGTATTCACTGTTCCGAGATTTGCAAGTATTGATGATAACAACTCCCGGACTTTTATCGTTGCGAAATTCAACAATGATGTTTATGATAATATATATAATATGCTAAGTAATAATGTTTTGGATGTTGAAGTTGAGAGATCCGATTACATTAAAGGGTCTATTGTTGTGGACAGGGAAGGTATTATGATGACATCTGTACCTGATATTGAAGGCTTTAAAGTATATGTTGATGATGAACAGGTTGAAAAGTGTGTAATCGGGGATGCACTGATCGGTGTTCCGCTTGATAAAGGGAAACATGTGATTGAATTCAGATATCATGCACCGATTGATTCAAAAGGTATAATTATATCTGTTATGGCATTGGTGGTATTTGTGATTATTTGCTTTGTTACCGGAAATAACAGCCTAATCTATGAGAAAAGGATTAATAAAGAAAATGGAAGTATATTTTGACAATGCAGCAACAACTAAGATCATCCCGGAGGTAAGGGATATAATGTTAGAAACGATGGATGTGGATTATGGCAA
>CAMHMG010000103.1 GCA_946186175.1 uncultured Clostridia bacterium
TGATACTTATACTGATCATGTAGGGAGAACACCATTTGATAATAAGATTCCATTTGATGAAAATGCAATTGAGAGTATATTTGATAAAAGAGAAGATTATCTGTTGGATTATGCTGCAGAATACTTAAGCTCAAATCAATAAAAACAATGAAAAAACCTAATAATATTAAGCTCTAATTCGTTGACATTTAAGGCCATAAATGGTAAAATATTCATAAAATATGGGCAAAGCAGGAGAAATCTTGTGACGCAAAGCTATAGGGCCTTTAGAATGGCAGCCAGTTGCTTTCGGACTAATAGTTCGGAATTAATAAGATAGATACTTAGCTCATATTATATAGTAATACATATAATATGGGCTTTTTTTATTACCATTTTTGAAAAGTTTGCCTGTTTGGGAAAGGTGCTTGCGCGAGGTGTTGGGTATGAATAATATAGATTTGTTCAGAATACATAAAAGAATAGCAGCATTTACGGTTTCATTATCTTTGGCTGTGTCTTTGATATCTGTACCATTATATTCAAAGGCAGAAGAGGTGCAGGAGGATTATCAGGCTGATACAGGTATTGTGGATGTACAGTCTGTTGAGGTTAGTCGTTTTGCTGTTTTAAAAGGACAACTGAATCAGCTTGTTGATCAGGAAGAGGATGGAACAGTCAATACCACTGTTGCAGAAAGAGACTGGAAGCAATATAGTACCTCATATGTTTATGAACATATGAATTCCAAAGAACAAGAATTGTATGATGCTTTGGATTCAGTATGTTTGCAGTTCATTCAGGATAGCTCTGAGGATGCATTACATTTGACAGATATAACAGGTAATAGTGGTGAATATCTTTCAGCAGTACATATCGATAAGAGTTTGATCGATTTTTGGCATCCATGGATTCAAAGTACATTGATGTAGTTCAATTGTTTATATACGCTAACCCTCAATATTATTTTACAACATCCGCATATGCTAAGAGTGGTAATAATTTATATCTCTACTGTTATCCTGCATTCGCAGATGGAGATGACAGGGCTGTTACTACCAATGAGTTGTTCTCTAAGATTGATTCGTGGGTTGAGGATATCAACAAAGATAATACTACAAGAGAAACTATTGAGAAGTATACTCATGATTTTCTTTGTGATACTTTAAGCTATGATCATGATTCGGCAGATAAGATGGCAGTGAAAGATTATAGTGGAGATGTGTACTATAGTCAATCTATATACAGTGCCATCGATAAGAATAAGACAGTATGTGCAGGTTATTCTCTGACCTTTGAGTTGCTTATGAATGCATTAGGTGTTCCTACAGTTACGGCTTATAGTGACTATCATGCATGGAATAAGGTTAACCTTAATGATGACAAGTGGTATGCAGTGGATGTGACTTGGGATGATCAGGACGAGCTTTCTAAGATTGATTATACTTTCTATAATAAATCCGATGAATCTATTAAAGTTAGTGATGACCTTGATCCGGTACACGTTGCAAAGACATCAGAGTATTATCCGAAAGCAGAATCAGATTATGTTGAAGAAAAGCAAATCGAGAGCACCTTGAATAACAAAGAAGTTTCTGAGGATGAAGCTGCTACCGGTAATACAGAAGAGTCAGACGATGTTAAAGATACAGATGCTGAAGAAGTCATTGATGATAGTGATAACACTACTGACAGCAATGATAATGATGCAGAAGATGTATTTGATGCTAATGATAAAGAATTAATAGATGAAGTTAATAAAGCAGATGATAGTAAGGCTGATAATGCCGGTGCTGCGGCTGAGGTCTCAATTAATGAGAACGATAAGAATAACGATATAGATAATACTGATAATACAGCTAATATAGCTAATGATATTAAGGATACAACTGAAGCAACAACGGAGATACCGGTTTCAACTGAAGTTGTAGTTGAGAGAGATGCTGACAGCAAATATAATGCAGACAACCAGGATAAAATTGAAACGATCAACAGTCCTAAGATTACTAAGATCAAATCTTATTCAAAGAAGATTAAAATATCTTGGAATAAGGTTGACGATATAAGTGGATATGAGCTTCAAATAAGTACTACTAAGAATTTTAAAAAGAATGTTAAGACTGTTAGAACATCTGCGTCATCTTCAGGAGCATGGATCAAAAAATTGAAAAAGCATACAAAATACTATGTAAGAATTCGTTCTTACAAGAATCATAATCAAGATAAGATATTGTCTGATTGGTCTGGTGTAAAAAAGGTTACTACTAAATAATAATTTTTGATTCTGGGAGACATCGGACATGGATAATAAAGAACTGCCATATTACGATTTAGGGATAAGTAATATGGCAGTTTTGTTATCTTATTCATTGGGTTTGTCTTCAAGTGTTTTTGCATAATCCTCGAAAACGTAATTGAATATGCTGGCGAAGCCGACAAATTCACATCCGTAGCGATAACTCCCATCATCAAGCTCAAATACGTTAAGAATCTTGACAACAGTCATGATCTTCTGTTCTGATGGTTCAAGGGATAGTGTTGCATTGAAATAATAACCTTCAGGAAGACGGGCAGTGGTTGTGAATCCTATACCGGCCTGACTGATATCAAACACGTGTATCTCAGCATTCAGATCAGGGATAACGTTATTGTCCTGTTTGAATAATTCCGAAACTTCAAGATTTAATTGAATCGGTAACCTTTTGAAACGTCTTTTTTCTTGCATATTACATACCCTCCAATACATTTTATTAATAATGATCGAATAAAATAATTATTTGTATTGTATCATACATAATTAAAAATAACAAATAAAAATGTGTTTTCTTGACAAGTAATAAATAAACAGTTACTATTCACAGTAGATATTTTTATTAATATATACCTAGGAGGAATTTATGAAGGATAAATATGTAAGCCCATTATCAGAACGATATGCAAGTAAGGAGATGCAATTCATTTTTTCGCCTGACATGAAATTCAAGACTTGGAGAAAGTTATGGATAGCACTGGCAGAGACAGAAAAGGAATTAGGTCTTTCAGAAAATGGTAAGCCTGTAATAACAGATGAGCAGATTGAAGAACTCAAAGCGTTTGCCGATGATATCAACTATGATGTTGCAAAGAAAAGAGAGAAGATTGTAAGACATGATGTAATGAGTCATGTATACGCATACGGAAAACAATGTCCGGAAGCTGCAGGAATAATACATCTCGGCGCTACCAGTTGTTATGTTGGCGATAATACAGATATAATCATAATGACTGAAGCTATGAAACTGGTTCGCAAGAAATTATTAAATGTTATTAATGAGCTTTCAAAGTTTGCAATGAAATATAAAGATCTACCGACTTTGGCATTTACTCATTTCCAACCGGCTCAGCCTACAACAGTTGGAAAACGTGCTACCTTGTGGCTCGAAGAATTAATGTTGGATTATGCTGATCTTGAATATATGATAAGCCAGCAGAAGCTTCTTGGATGTAAAGGAACTACAGGTACTCAGGCAAGCTTCATGGAATTATTCAATGGCGATCATGATACTGTTAGAAAGATCGATAGAATGATAGCTGAGAAGATGGGATTTGAGGAATGCTATCCTGTATCCGGTCAGACATATTCAAGAAAGGTTGATACAAGAGTATTGAATGTACTTGCCGGTATCGCTCAGAGTGCTCATAAGTTCTCTAATGATATAAGACTTTTACAGCATCTTAAAGAGATTGAAGAGCCGTTTGAAAAGAATCAGATTGGATCATCTGCAATGGCATACAAGAGAAATCCTATGCGTTCAGAGAGAATTGCTTCGCTTGCCAATTATGTAATGGTTGATGCGCTTAATCCGGCAATAACCGCTGCTACACAGTGGTTTGAGCGTACTCTTGATGATTCTGCTAATAAGAGAATTTCAGTTCCTGAGGCATTTCTTGCAATTGATGGTATTCTTGATCTATATTTAAATGTAGTAGATGGACTTGTGGTTTATGATAAGGTTATTTATCAGAGATTTATGAAAGAGATACCATTTATGGCAACAGAGAATATAATGATGGATGCTGTTAAACGTGGCGGGGATCGTCAGGAGTTACATGAGAAGATAAGAGAGCATTCTATGGCAGCCGGTGCTGTTGTCAAAAAAGAGGGTAAGGAGAATGATCTCGTTGAAAGGATTGCTAATGATCCTGCTTTTGGTATGACCAAGGAGATGATTGAGGCAATATTAGAACCTAAGAATTTTGTCGGAAGAGCACCGGAACAGACAGAGGAATTTATCAATGAGGTTGTTAAGCCTGTTCTCGATGCTAACAGTTCATTGCTTGGAATGACAGCTGAGATTAATGTATGAGGTTTTGTTAATTTTTCATGAATTTTCAAAATAGATTAGGAAATATGGGTTTTTTGTGATATACTTGTATATGTTTTAATGAGTTTACGTAATAGAAAGGGTGATTGGATGAATAACAACCACAATGAAAAGATCAATTCATATGCAAGAATTACAGAAGAGATTCAGGACTTGTCACAGTTATGTTTAGAAAATTTGAAGATTGATCCGGAATTATATACCAAATATGCAGTTAAGAGAGGACTTCGTGATATAGACGGTAGAGGAGTTCTTACGGGTCTTACAGATGTATCAAAGATTCAATCTTATATAGTTGAAGATGTAGATATGATTCCCTGTGAAGGTAAGTTGTATTACCAGGGTTACGATGTGGAAGATATAGTTAAGGGATTTATGGATGAGAAACGTTTCGGATATGAAGAAACGGTTTATCTTCTGCTTTTTGGTAAGCTGCCTAATAAAGAGGAATTGGATGTTATCACGGATATTTTGGGTGACTATAGAACATCTCTTCCAACACATTTTGTGAGAGATATCATTTTGAAGGCTCCAAGTAAGGATATGATGAATACATTACAGAGAAGTATTCTTACTCTGTATGCCTATGATGAAAAAGCAGATGATACTTCTATCCCTAATGTATTAAGACAGTGCTTACAACTTATTTCAGTTGTTCCTTTGTTGTCAGTATACGGTTATCAGGCATACAGTCATTATCATGATGGTAACAGTCTGTTTATTCATACTCCACAGAGCAGATTGTCTACTGCTGAGAATATATTATATCTTTTAAGACCTGACAGCAAATATACCGAACTTGAAGCAAGAATATTGGATCTTGCACTTGTTCTTCATGCCGAGCATGGTGGTGGTAATAACTCAACATTTACTACACATGTTGTAACCTCTTCCGGGACGGATACATATTCTTCAATGGCTGCATCACTTGGTTCGTTAAAGGGGCCTAAGCATGGTGGTGCAAATATCAAAGTTACTAAGATGTTTGCAGAGATGAAGAATGAGGTATCTGACTGGAATGATGATGAGGAGATTAAAGTATATCTTAAGAAGCTGCTCCATAAAGAGGCCTTTGATAAGGCAGGTTTAATCTATGGTATGGGTCATGCGGTATACTCTATATCAGATCCTAGAGCTAAGGTGTTCAAGGGCTTTGTAGAGAAACTCTCAATTGAGAAGCACCTTGAGAAAGAATATCAGCTTTATGCTAATGTTGAGCGTCTGGCACCTCTCGTTATTGCAGAAGAGAGAAAGATATATAAGGGCGTTAGTGCCAATGTGGACTTCTATTCAGGCTTTGTATATCAGATGCTGGGATTGCCTATGGAGTTGTTTACACCGTTGTTTGCGGTTGCCAGAATGGCAGGATGGAGTGCTCATAGAATCGAGGAACTCATCAATCAGGGCAAGATTATTCGTCCGGCTTACAAGGCAGTCAAGAAGAATCAGGATTACATTCCTATGGATGAAAGATAATAATAGGTGATTTAATAGAATAATAAGGTCGGTTATCTACAATTAATTTATGTGATATCCGACCTTTTCTAATTAATTAAAAATAATATGATTATTGGCAGGGATTTTCCTTTGTTGTCTGCGTCCTAAGATTTACTGAAAATGTTGTAATTCCGTTTTCACAGTCGACCCATATCTTTCCTTTGTGATTTGTAACTATGGTTTTGGCTATTGACAATCCGAGTCCGAAATGTCCGCTGGCACGGTGCCTTGATTCGTCTGCCCGGTAGAATCGTTCAAATAACTTTTCACGCACATCAACAGGGATTTCCTTACCTGTGTTTGCAACTGTCAAATGGAGATGGTGAGGAGTATTCCAAAGACTGATGTTGATCTTTCCGCCTTTATCTGTATGAGTTATGGCATTGTCCAAAAGGATTGCAGTGACCTGTCCGATTTGTTCTTTGACTCCGTAAAAATGAAGATTGGGGGTGACATCATCATAGTTCATGGTTATTCCCTTTTCAAACGCTACACTTTCCATCGGAAGAAGGCGTTCTAATACAGTATCACTTATACAAAAATCATTTTTCTCTATACCTTTATAAGGTGTGTGCTCAAGTCTTGTAAGAGTTAGAAGAGATGTTACGAGATATTTCATCCTATCACATTCTTCTTTGATATAGGATAGCTGTTTGTTATTACCTATCTGGTCTTCTAATAATTCGCTGTTTGAAAGAATTACAGTAATAGGTGTTTTAAGCTCATGGCTGGCATCAGAGATAAATTGCTTCTGCTTATCAAAAGCTTCTTCAACGGGTTTGACAAGCCAACCCGAGAGAAAGTAAGATATCAGCACGAATATGCCAATGGCAAGTATACTGCCGACAATTGATATTATCTGCAGGGTTTTGCCGGATTCTACGGCTGAAGAGTGATCGATAAATGCAATTATTATGCCGTCCTTATTCTCGCGTTTCATAAATCGGAGCTGATCTATAGTTCCCACTTCTTTTTCATTGTCTAATATCTCTTGGCAAAAGGCTTCTATATCGTTATCTGTGTAGCTGTCAGATAAATTATTATCTATTGACTGTAATTGCCCGCCTTTATCATACTTTACAATGATATGGTGTGATGATGAAAGTTCGATAGGTTTTGTGGGTGGTTTCATATTGCTATCATCTTTTGCTGAACCTTTATCTGTGAGTGGCTCAGGCAGATCATCCGGCCGGCTTTCTTCCTGGATAAGGAATCTTAAACTGTCGTTTGCAAGGTCCCGGTTTCCTTTGTTAAGACCGATGTTGATTGCGGCTATTATTGCAAGATAGGTAGTGCTTAGTAATAGAATCAGTATTATCATTATGCGCATTCGCAATTGTTTTGTCATAGTGGCATCCTTTCTGTATAAGATTGTCATTTGACTGTAATAGACTATAATTAAACTATATAATTATTGTTCGGGAAATATCCGGTTTATTGGAGTTTGTAACCGAGCTTGCGTACAGTCTGAATTGATGTTTCTGATTTGAGGAAACCAAGTTTCTTTCGAAGAAAAGATATATATACTTCGACGTTGTTATATTCTGCATCTGTATCATATCCCCATACTTTTTCAATGATCTGTTCACGGCTGATTATCTGACCGCCGTTTCGAAGCAGATACTCCATTAGTTGATATTCCTTGCCGTTTAGAGCCATGCTGTTTCCGGTTGTACGGCAGTAAAGCTCATTTCCACCCTGAAGCATATATATATCACCAAAAGCTATCTCTGTCGGAGAATTGGCATCACTTGTCTGACGTCTGGTGAGTGCACGTAATCTGGCAAATAGCTCTTCACGGTGAAACGGTTTGGTAAGGTAATCATCGGCTCCCATGTCTAATCCTGTTATCTTGTCATTTAATTCGGATTTCGCAGTAAGCATAAGGACCGGTGTGTGGATGTCCTGCTTTCTTATCTCTTTTAATATCTCGAGTCCGTTCATTATAGGAAGCATGATATCTAGAATAATAGCATCATATACATCCGAAAGTGCAAGATCAAGACCTTCTTCGCCGTCGGCTGCCCAATCAACTATGTAATTTTCTGATTTAAGTGAGGTACAGAGTGCTTCAGCAAATCCTTTTTCATCTTCTACCAATAATATACGCATAAACAACACCTCCTATGGTCAATAATAACTGGCAATTCTTAAAATAATATTGAAATATTGTAACTAATAATGAATAGTTACAATTATTCTTCTTTGAATTTATAGCTTTCAAAATCATCTTCTATAACCCGGCCAATTGTTGGATAGTCAGGTACCATCGAACTTTTTTTCTTTAATCTAAAATAACAATATATAACCAGTACAGCTAGAACAGGAAATATTAATGAAGACAGGGCAGTAATGATATTGTCCCGAAATTGAAAGGTGGTAAAATATGACTGTTCGGAAATTACATTTGTAAAATCACTGTTGGCATATATTCCTTCAGCAAGATGATATGGAAAATCATTTTTTCCTTTGAGAAAATAATCATAAATGACTTTATCGTCTCCGGCATCATCCCATGTTGCATCATAGTTGTACCATTTACCGTCTACCTGTACGATATTCCACGCATGCGGTTCTGACCTGCCATTGCTTCCGGCAGTTCCGGTTACAATTCGTACCGGAATACCCATATAGGAAAGAAGAACATAGCTGGCCATACTGTATCCCTGACATACCATACGGTTTTCTCTAAAACCTTCTATGTCGGTATAATTGGTTCCAATAGAATTTTGATCATATTCAACACGTTTGATTATATAATCATGAACTGCTTTGACACTTTCGTAATCATCATCTCCCTTTAGTTCTTCTGCCAGTGTGCGCATTTCATTATAATAATCATCAGATGTATCGCCGGGAACATAGTAATGCATAAGAACACTGAGAGTCCGATCCTGACCTATGAACCATGATATATTATAATCACTTATAGCAAAATGAGTGTAGCAGCCGGACATTAATGGAGCTTTGGGGTTGTAGTGGTTTGAGAAGGGTTCTTGAAAATCTTTATTGACGGTAATCTGTTGTTTCAGTTCATCGGTAGATATATAGTAAAACTCCTGTGATTTGTGGTTTAATATTTGCTGACTTATAGCAGTAAACAATTCATCTTGTGTTGACACTGATATCTTTTTGGTTTTTGCAAATGCTGTTGAAGGATATGTGAGTATCAGAACAGCAATTATTAAATATAATCGGAATTTCATTCTAGACCTCCTGTTGATTGTAGACAGGTATATAATAATATATTTTAATGTTTAATACAATAATGGAAAAGGTGATTATTGTTTTCTGTTGCAGGGCAAACGAGGTGTTAATAGTAAAACTGGATATAGGGATAGGGATTGCAGAGTTTAATTATTTGTTGTATCATGAATCAGGAGAAATTATAGGGCATGGCAGTTTATGGCAGAACAGAAGCATTTGTTTTTTATCATATAATAAATCAGAAAGGAAAAAGTTATGTATAAAACAAGACTTGCAAAAGTCACGGATATTGATAGAATATTGGAATTACTTATTCAGGTTGATATGGTTCATCATAATGGGAGACCGGATATTTTTAAAGGACCGGCGACAAAATATAATGCACAGGAATTAGAGTCAATAATTTCTGATGAAAAGACTCCTGTTTTTGTTTGTGAAGATGAAGATGGAACAATAATGGGCCATGCATTTTGCATTCACAGACAGATATTAGATGATACGATACTTACTGACATAAAAACACTTTATATCGATGATATTTGTGTAGACGAAGCATATAGAAAGATGGGAGTTGGGAGAAAATTATATCAGCAGGTGATTGAATATGCTAAACAGAAAGGTTATTACAATGTTACCTTAAATGTCTGGTCATGCAATCCCGGAGCAGTCAAATTCTATGAAACATTGGGATTTGTCCCACAGAAGATTGGTATGGAAAAAGTGTTATAAATGAAAAGGAGAATGATTGTGGCAAAGAATGAGGAAGACCTTGGAGAAGAATTATATATGCTTTTAGCGGAGATGCTCAACAGAAGAGTTAATCGTGCTGTTCAGGATAGTGTGAGGGGAGAGTATGGAACCCTTCATTACCTGACATATATTAAGGATGGGGAAAGTGCAGGAGAGTTGTCCAAGTATCTTCATATAGTTCCAGGAAGAATGACAGATATTTTATCAAGTCTTGAATACAAAGGTTATATTGAAAGAAGAAGGTCAGATGAAGACAAGAGAAGGGTACTTGTTCACATAACTAAGGACGGACTTACGGAAGAGAAGAAAAGAAGAGCGGCAATCCGTAAGGAGTATAAGGGACTTTTACAGAAACTTGGTAGAAAGGATACGTTAGAGTTAATACGTTTATTGAAAATAATGTTGTCATATGATGGTGAATCTGATTAATGATGAAGGCTGATCGGCTTTATATGCCGGTCAGTTTTTTCTGATATAAGAGCAGTCCGGGTACTTGATAATTGAAAGCAGTTATGACTTTTGACACTTATATCATATAATGATATGCATAAAAAAAGGAGCATATATATGGTTTATATATTACATGTTTTACAATAATGAAATTATTTAATTATTTCGTGTTGCGAAATAATAAATGCTGTGTTATATTCTCCTCGAAACGGATAGTTTCGCATTGCGAATAAAATGTCGAAATGCGTGTTTTAAAAAGAGGAGAATAATAATGTTAACAAGAAAAAACACTAAAACTTTGTACGATTTATTGAAAAATGCAGGAACAGAGTACGCTTCAAGAATATTT
>CAMHMG010000104.1 GCA_946186175.1 uncultured Clostridia bacterium
AAGTACGACAACGACACCAGGTACGACAACAGATACCAGCACGACAACCACACCAAGTACAACAACAGATACCAGCACGACAACCACACCAAGTACAACAACAGATACCAGCACAACAACCACACCAGGTACAACAACAGATACCAGTACGACAACGACTCCGGGTACGACAACAGATACAGGAACAACAACGACACCAGGAACATCAACAGATACAGGTACGACAACAGATGATGGAGATAACACGGGGAATACAGACAATGGTTCTAATGATAATAATCCACCTACTCCTCCTGATGGAGGACAGGGCGGATCGACAGACAACCAGAATTCTTCTGCTGATACAGAGGCTGCAAGCCAGACTACAATTGATAATTCTGCAAGCGCAGCAGATAAGGCTAAGGAGGATGCATCGGAAGCAGATGTTTCAGCAAAAGAGGCAGTGGAGAGCATATCAACAGATAATGCAGATTCGACTTCAGTTGATTTGACAAATTTGGACAAGATAGATGTTGAAGGTATATCATATGTAACAGCAGAAACTAAAGAGGATGCAGAGGGGAATACTACTGTCACAGAGCTTGCAGTCCCTCAATTGCAGATAACAAAGGCAGGAAATTATACATTGTCAGGAGAGGTTACCAATACTGAGATTGTCAATTCCGCAAAGGATACAGTTACATTGACATTAGATGGCGTGACGATTGATAATTCCGGTTCCGCATCAGGTAATGCAGTCATAACAGACAGCAGCACAAATGGACTTAATATTGTATTAAGTGGCGAGAATATAATTACAGGTCCCGATAGCAATAACGGTGCATCAGTCTCAAGCGCAGTTATATATTCTGATAATAAGAAAGAAACTATAACTATTACAGGAAACGGATCTCTTACTGTTAATGATGGTGATGATAAGGATGTTGAGTATAGTAGTGATCCTTCCGATGGAATCGCCACAAAGGGAGCACTTGTCATTTCCACAACAGGAACGATAACGGTCAACTCTAACGGTGATTGTCTTAAGGGAACTAATGGTGGAGTAACTGTTTTGGACGGTACACTTAACCTTACTTCAAATCAGGGAGATGGAATCAAATCCAAGAGCAAATATGTAACCATATCAGGTGGAACTGTCAATTGTAATTACACAGCGGGTGATGGTATCAATTCCAAGAATGGCACAGTATATATTACAGGTGGCGAAGTTAATGTAGGTAATTGCTATGGGGATGGAATTCAGGCAGAGGATGTTGTGATCACAGATGGTGATATTACTATTGCCACAACCTATGAGTATGCAAATACCAATTTCTATACTACCAACGCTGTAAGTGGTTCTTCATATAATTATATTAATGAGGATAACAGCTCTTCAACAAAGACAGAAACTGTTAATTACGATACAGGAAGTCATAAGGGAATTAAGGCAGGTACAAAGGCGAAAACAGAAATTTATACTACAGTTGAAGAAGGTAGTGAAATTACGGCAGGAGCTGAGAATGTCAGTGAAGCAAGTGGCGGAATTACAATTACAGGCGGTAATATTACAATTGATACCACTGCAACCGGAATCAAAGCTAACGGAACAGTAATGGCAAACGGAACAAAACAGGCAACAGTAAGTGCATTAAATGGTTCGGCTGGTGATACTAAGACTATTATCGGTTCACCGGAGGATGGAATTCACAGTAATAATACATTGAATATCACAGGAGGTACTATTACAGTGAGAGCCGCTGATGACGGACTTACAGCTGTTAATGAACTTAATATCTTAGATTCAGCTAATATAACTGTTGAAACAGCATACGAAGGTATTGAGGCAGGAACAATAGTTATCGGAAAGTCAACCGATTCTACTGCTGAGCCGGTTGTATCGGTTAAGTCTAATGATGATGGAGTTAATGCCGCAAAGAAGGCAAATCTTGTGTATACCTATGAGGATGAAACAGAAGAAAAATATACAAAGGTATCCTCTGCAACAGCGGGTAATACATTTACAGTAACAGCAGGAGAGATTACGATCAAGATTGATGATACGGATACACACAGTGTTTCACTTAAAAACTCATCAGATGAGAGTGCAACAACATACAGTTTCAGTGCAGACGGTGACGCGGTTGACTGTAATGGTTCCTTCTACGCACTTGGCGGTGAAATATTGGTTGTAGGAGGTACATCAGGGGGAAATAGTGCAATCGACTTTGATACTTCGTTTGAGATAGGTGAAGGTGTTGAACTTTTCGCAATAGGAACAGCTGATATGACAGAGGGTATCTCATCGGCAGCCCAGGCGTATATTGAGTATGGAAGCAGATCCACAGGTGGAATGGGTATGGGAATGAATATGAACGGAGGCTCATCAAGTTCTACAATATCTAAGGGCAGTGAGATCAAGATTACTGACAGTGATGGAAATGCAATTTATACTTATCCGGCTGAGAAAAATGCAAGTTACATTCTTTATTCCTCTTCGGATCTTGTGAGTGGGAACAGCTATACGATCACTGCAGGAAGCCAGTCTCTCGGAGAGTTAACAGCTACTACAGAGGCTTCAACTTCTGCATCCGGTGGCATGGGAGGACCTGGCGGGAACCCACCCTCAGGCGGAAACGGTCCTTCCGGTGGAAACCCATTCTCAGGTGGAAACTCATCCTCAGGAAGCACACCTCCAACTCCACCTAACAATTAATATATCCTTTTATAATATATCTTGATATCTACCAAAAGAAAAGTACATGGAAAATCCATCCATGTACTTTTCTGCATTTTCATCTGATTGAATGAGAACACCCATGTTTTCTACATTTGTTTTTCGCTGTAGGATCTGTCGGGTCCCACTTATGCCACTTGGGAAGCTTTTGTAACTTTGGCTTTCCAAACGGTCCGGCTTTTTTACGCCTGTATATTACAACCTTTGTCCCTCCCGGGCAATTATCATATATCCATTTTACCGCAACACACTGAAGTCTCACACATCCATGGGATGCTGCCGTTCCAAGCTTATTGTATTCTTTGACATCAAGCGAATTATTGTTTCCATATGATTTATAGGGCGTTGTGTGAAACAAAATATTTCCATGTATAACTGCTGTCCACTGACTGTATGAATTATAGAATAACGTTCTGTAACGGTATTTTGTTCCCAAACGAAAAGTACCCGATGCAGTATGATCTGAGGGTGAACATAAGAAAGATTTAACCGGTATTGTATATCCTTTTCTTCCGTCCTTTGCATAGATTGTCATGACACATTTTAAAGTATTAACCTTGAGCATATATTGGGTTTTTTTAGGAAGAAAATGTTCAACATCCTTAATCACCTTTCCATCCGCATCATAATAGAATTTAAGACCTTTTTTGTATTTTGTTTTTATTTTTAATTTCTTGGTAAAGCCATTATCATCATAGGTGCCTTTGATAATTGCTCCTGTCTTTTTATCCTTCTTATATGCCTGTACCACAAGATGATATGTATGTCCATACTCAAGACCTTTCACAACAAAACTATTGTTGAAATTGTCTTTGATCGTTGTAAGCTTCGTAAGATTTCCATCCTCTGAAATATCATATACATAATATCCGCTTGCATCTTTGACCTTTTTGATGGTCACTATAAATGAAGTCTTAGAACGTATAGTAACCTTTTTGATGCTTGTTTCTCCAATACTTTGCGAGGGGTAGTCAGTATGAAGATCGGATGCCGACAATGTCTTTCCCGGCAATAATAAAACAATCAATGAAACTACTGTAAATATTGCCGCTATAACTATACCCGATTTTCTCTTATACTCATGGTGATTATTCATTTCAACCTCATTATAATAATTCGTATCTATTCAGCTATGCTTAATAGAAATACGACATCCTCTTTGTTGTTTTAATATCATTGTACAAAGTCTATGCAATTTCCTTAGCTGCCTTAAGAGTAGTCTTCGTTATCAATGGTCCAAGAAGCTCATAAATAACTATTCCACAGAGCACAACAGTCTGAATCGTGTTACCATACTTAGGAAGCGTTCCCTTTGCAACCGTCACGAGGCCAATTGCAACTCCTTCCTGAGGAATAAGAGTAAGTCCCAGATATTTTTTCACGACAGACGGTGCCTTAGAGATAACAGCACCGATATAAGCGCCAAGCATTTTCCCAAGAACCCTTACAATAACATACACCGCTCCCACAAGACCTATCTTAGGTATTATAGTTATATCAAGCGAAGCACCTGACAGAATAAAGAACATCATATAAAATGGCGGTGTGATTCTGTCTAACGGTTCAAATATCTTATCTGTATACCTTGAAGTGTTAGCAAAAACTGCACTCATCATCATACATGCAAGAAGTGATGATAAGCCTGTCATGTTACATACACCTATACAGAGAAAGGTCATTCCAACCGTAACTGCAAGACGATTCCCCCGGCCGGTATAAAGTCTTACTAGCTGAGTCATAATAAACCCAAGTATCGCGCCAAATATCAATGCACCAAATATCTCAACAAGTGGCATTAACATTGCCTTTGCAGAAAATGATCCTGAGCTGATAACTTTAATTATCGCCATTGAAATTCCAAAGCTCATAAGAGCCACAGCGTCATCCATTGCAACTACAGGAAGCAAAGTGTTCGTCACCGGTCCCTTTGACTTATACTGCTTGACGATCATAAGAGTTGAAGCCGCTGCCGTTGCAGATGCTATGGCACCAAGCGCAAGTGCAAGCGGAGTGTCATAACCCAGCACCAATAATGTTATGTCAACCAAAATTGTAGCTGTTAAGCCTTCAAGTACCGCTATGACCACAGGTGACTTTCCCACTTTCCTGAGATATTTAATAGAAAATTCCGCTCCTATTGAAAAAGCAATGAATCCAAGCGCCATGTCTGAAACAATCGAAAAATGTGATATTACATCCTGATCTAAAATATTCAGACAATGTGGTCCAATCAATATTCCCATCACCAGATATCCCGTAACGTTCGGCATATGCATCTGCTTAACGATCTTTCCGGCAATAAGAGCACCTGCCAGAAAAATCGATATATATATAAGATCATTTAAATGCATCACTGCCACCAATCCCTTCTGCCGAATCAATAGGAAGCGTAAACATTATTCCGGTATTAGGTGATGTAAAATCGCCCAGTATATTGTGGATGGTATGTTTTGTCTTAGCAATCTCTTCATCCTTTAGAACAAAAAGAAGCATCTTATTCTCCTCCTTATCCTCCTCTTCCATTATATGACGAAGCATTCCAAACATGGGGAGATCCTCATAATTCTCTATAATGCTCTTCATTCCGGTCGTATTAACAATCGTACATCCGCTTACTCCCTGTTCAGCAAGCTCTCTTAACAATTCGTTGATTCCGTTTCCTCTTGTAAGGATTAAAACCAGTAAATGCATATCTATAGCTCCTTTCACTATTTCCAGACGTTTGCGAAACTCATTATTTTCTTTTTTGAGTTGTGCATATTATATAGATCCATTACAGACACGCTTTCGCTCTGCCACATTCTCTTTGACGAATTGGATCATTTTCTTAGTTACATATTTATCATCACTTCCATGGAATCCATGTCCCGCATCATCAATCTTAATAAGTTTTGCCGAAGGAAATTTCTCAACTGCCATCTCAGAGTATGAAATCGGAACCAATCTATCCGAAGTACCATGAAGAATCAAGACATTCCCTTCATAATCAGGCATCATGTCATAAATATTAAATGACATTGCATCCTCATTATATTTTCTTCCTATCTTCATTCCCATCATATCCATTGTATCAGGAATATCATCTGGGTCCGGAGTTCTTTTCCATGCATCATCATGTATAACAAATGCAGGATATAACGCCATAAGTCCTTTAAGTTCTTCACTTCTTTTACTGGCAACATAGGAAGCAACAAATCCTCCCTGACTTTCTCCCATAAGGAATATATTATCTTTGTCGACCTGCGGAAGTTCTTCTATTCCATCAAGAACACTATCAAGATCAGAGGCTTCTGTAAGAACCGACATCTCCTCAACATCTCCATCACTTCGGCTCTGATTACTGCCACCAATAAAATCAAATGCATATGCACCTATTCCATGTCTGGCAAAGGCATTCGCATAATTCTCAACATCCGAGCAAGCCTCTCCGTATCCATGACCGATTATAACAATAGGATAGTTCTCATTATCCCTAGTTTCCGGTTCATAGAGTTTGCCATATATCTTCTTACCATCTCTTTCAAATATAGTCTCTTTCATAATCCCTTATAAATCCTCTATTAAAAATCAATTCTTAGGCAATTATTATAATATTGGTGTTCCCATAAATCCTGTAAGAAATATAGTAACACTAATATTCTCTCGTTATCCTTCGGATATAATACTCTTGATATCAAAAAAAAGCAAGTCTTCAATACATATGAAATTTTATCTTTTTTACTTGCATTTTATTGTTTTTTTCTATATACTAGACAAGATTAAACGCAATGGAGTGGTTACAATTTACACAACCACTCTATTATTTTGTTATAACAAAGTTGCTATTCACAGAAGATATAAGAAAAGGTAAGTGCTTCAATGTGCTTGCACAATTGAACACTTAGCTTTACTTATATCGTAACTGCGAAGCAGAAACTCCACACACAGCCACAAACATAAGCAACTTCAGTTGCGAAATATGCTTTAGCAGGTTGTTTGTGGCTTGTCAGTGGAGTACTGTGAATAGTTACATAACAGGAGGTATGATATGGAAGGTTTTTTGAAAACTGTTGAAGATGTCAACGGTGTCATCAACGGAGCAGTCTGGGGCTGGCCTGCTCTTATACTTCTTGCATTCGTAGGAGTGCTGATGACCTGTATGACTAAGTTCTTTCAGTTAACTCATTTTAGTTACTGGATGAAACACACAATCGGAGCCATCTTTGGCGACAAACACGTAACAGCTCACACGCAGGATAAGACAATATCACAGTTCCAGTCACTCTGTACAGCTCTTGCAGCAACAGTCGGAACAGGTAATATCGTCGGCGTTGCAACAGCAATTGCAACAGGAGGTCCCGGAGCGGTATTCTGGATGTGGTTAATAGCGTTTTTCGGAATGATGACCAATTATTCTGAGAATGTACTGGGTATATTATATCGTAGACGTAATGAGAACGGTGAGTGGAGCGGAGGCGCCATGTACTATCTTCGCGATGGTCTCGGAGCTAAGAAAGGCTGTAAACAGATAGGTGCCATCCTTGCAGTATTATTCTCATGTTTCTGCTTACTTGCATCATTTGGTATCGGTAACATGAGTCAGGTCAACTCGATCACAGTTAACATGCATAACGCATTTAACCTGCCTAAGGTTGGAATCGGACTTTTCTTAGTACTTGCCGTTGGTCTTGTTACCATCGGCGGAATTAAGAGAATTGCTGCAATGACAGAGAAGCTTGTACCATTCATGGTTATAATATATCTTCTCGGAACATTATTCATTATCATTACTCATATCAGTTCGATTCCCGCTGTATTTGTCTCAATCTTTCAGGGAGCATTTCATTTAAAGAGTGCTGCAGGCGGTGCTGTAGGTTCCGGTGTTGCCCTTGCAATGAAAATGGGAATGAAGCGTGGTGTATTCTCTAATGAAGCAGGTCTTGGTTCATCAGTTATGGTTCACTCAAGCTCTAATGTTAAAGAGCCTGTAAGACAGGGTATGTGGGGAATCTTTGAGGTTTTTGCAGACACTATAGTGGTATGTACACTTACTGCTATCACAATACTTTCAAGCGGAGCTATCGATCTTACAACCGGTGCTCTTGCAGGGCATGCGGCAGATATTGAGGCAAGTAACCTCATGAGCTATTCTTTTGAACAGGCATTTGGAAAGCCTGGAGCAATGTTTATCGCTATAGCTATTTTACTATTTGCTTACTCAACAGTTCTTGGATGGAGCCACTACGGAACAAAGGCTTTCGAGTACTTATTCGGAACAAAAGCCGTTATCATTTATCGCGTTATTTTCGTAGCCATGGTAATGTTTGGTGCACTTGTAAATGCTCAGCTTGCATGGGATATTTCCGATACATTTAACGGTCTTATGATGATACCTAACCTTATCGGTGTTATCGTTCTTTCGCCAAAGGTTATGGAATGTACATCTAATTATGTTGCCAGAAAAATGAAAGGTGATAAGACAGTTGTTCCTATGCTTTCATTGTTTGAAGACATTGAGGAAGAACAGCTTGGAAGACCTGACGAGGACTGATTGATGACTGCTTGATGACTAATAACCCCCCTAAACAGATATGGTGTCACTACCTTATCTGCTTAGGGGGTTCTTAATCACTCCAATATCGCCCTTGCCATCTCCATGGCTTTGTCTTCTGATAATGATGAATCCTGATTCATATAGGAAGCAGCAAGTTTTTTAATATTACTTTCCCTCTCTTCTTCTCTTCCTTCTTTACGTCCACGTGCCTCTCCCTCTGCTAAACCCTCATGACGAGCCCTGATTATATCTAAATCCAACACCTTACCACCCATAATATCACTCACTTTCTTCTGAACGACTTCTCTCTTCATCGTCATCTTATACGCAACCTTATGTATTAATGCTATTATAACACCATATGAAAATTGCGACAAGTACCCTCCTGTCATTTCTGACTCTAATCTATCTATTATTTCAATATATAAATTCGAAAACTTCTCTAATTCTTCACTATCCTCATTAATCAAATTCAGCTTTTCTTCCATATTAAAAATATAAAATGGTAACAGCATATATAAATGTTTCTCAAATATCTCATCAATCGATAGTCCTGACATCCGCCTGACCATAACCGGATATTCAACACATCCTCCCGGAGTAACTATCTCAATTGTCACTTTATCAAAGCCACCTTTACCCCTTAACAAGAGTATCCCACTATTGGGAAATTCCACCCTTATAAAATGCCGTTCTAATTCTGCATTATCTAATGCTATCTGTGCATCATACTCAAACATCCGAATCAGTAGAGAAGCGTCATACTTACTACTCTCACACTCGTAATGATAATTCTTTATATGTGATTTGAATTCAATTCCGAAACTTGAATCAGTAATCCTTTTATCTTCGGAATGATCTGCATGCTCAATAAAGTGTTCATTACGCCCTCTTATTACCTTCGCCGACTTATCATAAACCTCATTATGAAAATAATTAACAAAGGGAATGAGTATGTCATCACATTCGCCTTCCATCGTTCTAAATGCATCATCATAAGCAAACTCTGAATAAATGCTATCCATACAATCTTTTCCTTGCCTCAGTATAATATTTCACAAGCGCTCCTGATGTCAATATTCTATCAGGCAAAAATATAGATTACAATGGATAAACAATATAAAATTATATATATTTAATTCTAAAATATATAAATTTAATTTTAAAATATATACAAATTTATATATTTATGTATTATACGATAATAATCAGTTATATCTTTATATAAATAAAAAAGGCGACTATACCTGTATTATAATAGAATTATCAATTATTTATACAAGCAAAAAAGATTAGCTCATATAACAAAAAAGGGATGAACCCATCTGATTTAGACGAACTCATCCCTAAATATTATACATAAATTACGTTTCTTATTTTAAAAATATTATTCCTTAATGGTTCACTTTTATCATATAAACCATTATTTCTCGTTTCAATAAATGAACATATTTCTTTTACAACCTTTTTAGGTAGAACATTCGGCATATTGCTCATAACATCACCCATAATCACTATATATTTACACTAATGGAATCTATATTCTGTTCTATGCCGCTGTCTTTTGGTAATCCACCACTGTTAATTCCTGCATTAATTCTTTTACCTTTTCAGTAATTTGTTCAATCTTTTGTACCACATCGCCTGTATATAAAATCTCATCACATTCACTACATTTATAACATGGAATATTGCGAATTACAAGCACCCCAAAACCAAGTTCAATTGCCTCTGTTGTAGTACTTTTATATGCATCTTTACCACATTTTAAACATTTCATACTCACTCCACCTTTCGAGTTTTTAAATCATTTTCCCATTTTAACGGATCGGGAATATATGCCGTAATAAGGTAAATCATCCCTTCATTAATACTTACTACTATATGTATTTTCTTATCTTTTGATTCTCCCAATATTAAGCAACTTGGAAAAGGATAATCCTCCTCATAATCTTCTATTATTTCACCTTGTTCAATAACATTTAATATATCAGTAAATTGTATCCCTCTCTCCATAAACCTTTTTCTGCTATGTTAAATAATAATAATTTTCTCGGGATTATTTAGATTTCTAAATTCTTCAATAGAATACACAAAACACTCCTTTACTCCAAATAATCATCTGACTTCAATAATTTATATTTAAAAACATATTACCATTGAAAACACCAAAAGACAAGACTAACCTCTTCAAAACTAGGGTTGTTTCATAATCGAATTTTAGAATCAGAGCCTGTAAAATCTCCTAT
>CAMHMG010000105.1 GCA_946186175.1 uncultured Clostridia bacterium
ACAAACCCGAATTTGATAAATAGAAAGAGAGGAATAGAAAATGGTTAACAGCGAACTTAACATGGATCAGCTTCTTATAAAAGCCCAGACTCTTATAGAAGCCCTTCCTTATATTCAGAAATTCAATGGAAAGAAGATAGTTGTAAAATATGGCGGCAGTGCAATGCTTGATGAAAATCTCAAATATAACGTTATCAAGGACGTAGCATTATTAAAACTTATCGGTCTTAATCCTATCATTGTTCATGGCGGTGGTAAGGAGATCAGTAAATGGGTAGAGATGATCGGTAAGGAGCCCGAATTCATTAACGGTCTTCGTGTCACAGACAGTGAGACAATGGAAATTGCGGAGATGGTACTCTCTAAGGTTAATAAAGGTCTTGTGCAGATGATGCAGAAGTTAGGGGTTAATGCTGTTGGAATCAGTGGCAAAGATGCAGGATTGATGACAGTTAAGAAACGTTTTCCGGGTGGCAAGGATATAGGATATGTGGGTGAAGTCTGCAATGTTGACGGCACGATACTTGACACACTGCTTGAGAAGAATTTTATTCCTGTCATTGCGCCGATTGGTTCATCAGAGGATTTCGAAAGTTATAATATCAATGCTGATGATGCTGCTTGTGCCGTTGCTAAGGCATTAAAAGCAGAGAAACTTGTCTTCCTTACAGATATAGAAGGTGTCTTTGTTGATCCCAATGATAAGAGTACTCTTATCTCAGAAATGGAAGTGTCAGAGGCCAAGGAATTTATTGAAAAAGGAATTGTAGGCGGAGGTATGCTTCCCAAACTTTCTAACTGTATTGATGCAATTGAAAATGGTGTTTCAAGGGTACATATATTGGATGGTCGTGTTGAACATTGTCTGTTGTTGGAATTCTTTACCGAGAAAGGTATCGGTACAGCTATACTTAAGGAACCTTTATTCTAAAAGTTTATGATGTTTAATAATTTGCTGTATTTTTGGTATGATAATTTAGAGAGCAATATTAAACATATTTAATATTTATATTTGGAGATTTCTATGAAAATAAAATGGCTTGAATGCATAATTACATTTACAATGCTTTTATGTCTGTTGTCAGGCTGTGGAAGCGATAAAAGCAGTTCTACCACTGAAGCAAAGACCGAGAAAGTTCCTGTTAGTTTTGAAAATATGATGTCAGAATGGAAGAAGGATAACAACGAAACCTCCACAACCTGCTGGTATACTGATATGGCAGACCAGGGTTGGCTTGCGTTAAAGGCAAAGGATTTCGAGAAGGAATACGGGATCAAGGTTGACCTTGTATATTATGATGGCGCACAGTTATTTGAGGATATCAATCAGGCAAATCAGAAGCAGTCTGGTCCCGATGTATATATAATGGGAAATGACAGACTTGAATTTGCTGTTACGGGTGGAATCGTATCGGAAAACATTGCTTTTGATGAAGCCTTTTGGAATGATAACTATCCCACAGTTGCAAAGAGTGCCCTTAATTATCGGGGCAGACAATATGGATATCCGATATATTTTGATACCTATTGTCTGGTATATGATTCAAAGCTTTTGGAAACGGCACCTGCTTCGATAGATGATATACTTGCATTCTTAGATGAGTACGAAGATACAGGTTCAACCAAAGCAGTATTTCGCTGGGATGTCGCTGATTCATATATTAACAGTATGTTTATTGCTTCATACGCTAATATTTTTGGCGAAAATGGTGACGATCTTACGGCGTTTAGCGTTAATGGCGAGCAGGAAGTCAGAGCAATGCAGTATTTCCAGTCGCTAAGCGAATATTTGTGGATGGACAAGACTAATATCTCTCATGATACTGTTATGAATCGAATCAAAGAGGGTACATTAGTGATTGGTCTTTGCAAATCTGATATTCTTCCGATATTATATGAGATGAAGGAAGATAAAGAAGCGGAAACAGATTATAAAGTCGGATATGTTCCAAGCCTTACAAGTGAATTATCATCTACCTGTTATTCGACGACTTATGGTGCATTTATTAATCCTTATGGCAATAATACATCAGCAGGCAATATGTTTGCACTGTATTTAAGTTATGAGGATCAGGCAAGACAGTATCTTGGAAATGGCAAGCTTCCCGTGATCAATCAGAAATATCATTTTGATGAAATGCAGACTATTATTTATGCGCAGTATCAGAATTCAAAACCTGTTCCAAAGACAATGCTTCTTGGTGATTATCTTACAGAGAGCGCTATAGCATATGACGCTATATGGAAAGGCGCTGATGCTAAGGAAGAGCTTGATAAGCTGCAAAGCGTTATGGAGAATAGAATTCAATAATTTTGACCGTGGTCAGAATTAATTAAATGAATAAAACGATGCAAAAGCTTCACATACTATATTAAAGAATCTATAAGATTGGAGATATTATATGTGGGGTTTTTTGATTGCAATGCTTTCGGGTGCATTGATGAGTGTACAGGGTGTATTTAATACGGGAGTTACAAAAGAAAGCGGAACATGGCTTACCAACAGCTTCGTTCAACTGACAGGACTTATTGTATGTCTTATTCTGTATTTTACTATGGAGGGCAATAAAGTTCCGGTTGATTCACTTTTTAAGATAGACAGAAAGTATATGCTTTTAGGTGGAGTGATCGGTGCATTTATAACCTATACAGTAATAAAGAGTATGTCGATGCTGGGACCTGCTAAAGCAGTGTTGGCAATAGTTATAACACAGGTGTTAGTGGCATATATTATTGAACTCTTGGGTTTGTTCGGTGTGGAAAAGGTACCGTTTTCATGGACTAAGCTCGTTGGTATGATCATTTCGGTAATAGGATTGTTTGTGTTTAAAAATTTTTAAAAAATATGTTGTCATTTATTGGTTTTTTATGTATTATGAGAGTGTTCCTTTTTATAAATTACATGTTTATTCCCCTAGTATTACATTATGAGAAGCACTTTGTGTATCTCATAATGCTCTAAAACTTTGTTTTATCGCTATCTTATCAGGTTAAAGTAAAGTCTGCGCTTCGCTTGACATTCCTTTCCTTACGATAAGATATATTAGGAGGAATACTATGAAAATCAAATATTTGACAATTGTTTTTTTGATGTTCTTTTTTCTTATGACCGGATGCGGAAGTAATGATTCCGTGCTCATATCAGATAATAGCACTGAAGTGTTGTCTGCTGCTGATGACTATACAAGTGAAGTTATAGATGCAGACACCACTCAAAGTACTGCTGAGAATTCTAAGATTAAGGAAGAGACATACAATGTTACGGATAACAATGATTTATACGTTTTTGTCTGTGGACATGTTAAAAATCCCGGAGTATATAAGTTGGAATATGGAAGCAGAGTATGTGATTCTATAGAGGCTGCAGGAGGAATTACCTCTGACGGACAGCCCGTAGCTCTTGATCAGGCTAAGATTTTAATTGATGAACAGACGGTATATGTACCGGGTATTGATGAGGAATGGTCAAGGACCTCCGGTGACGGAACTTCTGCAGATGATTCTTCTAAAGGAGACAGTCTGATCAATCTTAACATGGCAACAAGAGAGGAATTGTTAACACTTCCCGGAATCGGAGAATCCAAAGCTGATGATATCATAAGGTATCGTGATGAACATGGAAGGTTTGAAGCTGTTGAGGATATTATGAACATTCAGGGAATCAAAGAAGGAATATTTAACAAGATTAAAGATCGTATCAGTATATAGAGATTGTGATAGAGGAGATCTGAAATGAAAAAAGTATTGGTTGTAGATGATGAGAAATTGATTGTTAAGGGAATCAAATTTTCTTTGGAGCAGGATGAGATGGAGGTTTCCGCAGCTTATGATGGCGAGGAGGCGTTAGAGCTTGCAAAGAATAATGAGTATGATATTATTCTTCTCGATGTTATGCTTCCCGGATTATCCGGTTTTGATGTTTGTCAGGCAATACGTGAATTTTCGGATGTTCCTATTATAATGCTTACTGCCAAAGGCGATGATATGGACAAGATACTTGGCTTGGAATATGGTGCTGATGATTATATTACCAAACCATTTAATATATTAGAAGTTAAGGCGAGAATCAAAGCAATAATAAGAAGAAACCAGAAGAAAGCTCCTGAATCTGAAGAGGTCAAGACTATTGTTGAGGGTGACTTGACGATTGATATGGATAGTCGCAGAGTTGCTATTTCAGGGGATGAGATTAATCTTACAGCCAAAGAATTTAAGATACTTACACTTCTTCTTCTGCATCCTAATAAGGTGTATTCAAGAGATGATCTGTTGAAGAAGATATGGGGAAGTGATGCGCTAGGTGATGGGCGTACAGTTGATGTGCATGTAAGACGTCTTCGTGAGAAGATAGAGACTAATCCGGGAGCACCTAAGTACATTCAGACAAAGTGGGGAGTTGGTTACTATTTTAAGAAATAGAAAATTCAAAAATCCCTTTAGAAGCCTTAGATTTATAATATTTTGTTCTTTTATGCTGCTCAGTATGCTGTTGATGATATCCTTCAGCATGCTTTTGCAGCACTCTTATATTGACAGAATGGTCAAACAGAAGCTTACATTGGTTCAGAATCAGTGTAACATTTTGGGTAACCAGATTCTTGTTAATCAATTCACAATGGATGCCATCAGAAGTAATCTGAATGTCCAGATCGATCAGCTTGCCAACGTATGGGAAGGCAGGATTCTTGTGATTGATTCAAATTACAAAATCTTAAAAGATACCTATACAATCGATCAGAATAACTATATCGTCTATGATGAGGCAGTTAAGGTAATGCGCGGGGAGAAAGACAGTAACGTGCGAATGGTTGATGACTATGCCGAAGTTATAATACCCATTGTCAGTTCGGAAAAGGTAGTAAGCGGTATTATGATCGCAACAGTTTCTCTTCACGATATAGAGGATACTAATGAATATATTAACCAGCAGATGAATATTCTTCTTCTATTGTTTCTCATGCTTGCATTTCTGAGTGCTTATATAATCAGTAAGATGGCAGTATCAGGGTTATACAAATTAAACAGGCAGATATCTGATATGAATGAAGGGCATCTTGAAAAGATAGAAGTACAGAGCAGATACAGGGAATACATTGAGCTTACTGACAGATTTAATGTTTTGCTTGACAAGATGCAGGTGCTTGAAGAATCGAGACAGGAGTTTGTGTCTAATGTGTCTCATGAGTTAAAGACACCGATTACTTCTATGAAGGTTCTTGCGGATTCACTTCTCATCCAGGAAGAAGTTCCGGCAGAAATGTATAGGGAATTTATGTCGGATATGGTTGAGGAGATAGACAGAGAAAGCAAGATCATTAATGATCTTTTAACTCTGGTTAAAATGGATAAGAAGTCTTCGGAATTAAATATTGCGCCTGTCAACATCAATGCCTTGATCGAGCTTCTGTTAAAGCGAATTAAACCAATAGCTGCAAAACGCAATATTGAGGTGGTGTTTGAGAGCTTTCGTGATGTTGTCGGAGAAATAGATGAGGTCAAGCTTACACTGGCATTCTCTAATCTTATTGAAAATGCGGTAAAATATAATAACGATGGCGGCAGTGTATATGTTTCTCTTAATTCCGACCACAAATTCTTCTATGTAAAAGTGCAGGATACCGGAGTTGGTATTCCGGAGGATTGCCAGTCTCAGGTGTTTGAAAGATTTTACCGTGTTGATAAAGCAAGAAGCAGGGCTACAGGCGGTACAGGACTTGGGCTTGCAATTACGAGAAACGCGATTTTAAAGCATAAAGGGGCTATCAAATTGTATTCTAAGCCGGGAGAAGGTACAACATTTACCGTCAGGATCCCACTTAAATATGTAAGTTGATAGGTGATAATAGTTAGAAGGAATGGATATGACAAGAACGAAGATAATACTAAGTTATATATTGATATTTTTGCTCGTTATCTTAAGTGGTTGTAACAATGATAGTAGAAAAGAAGTAACTACTGAAGAACTGTCGGACAATCAGATATATATATATTATGTAAATTCTGAAAAAACGGATATGGTACAGTCTGTTTATACACTGAATAAGGATAACGACCTTGCACAAAATGTGAGAGAGCTTATTACACATTTAGCTGATAAGCAGGCAACATCTGACTGTATGTCTCCTATACCTGATAACATAACATATATTGATTATCCGGTTGAGAATATTGGTGGAAGAATAGAGGTATCATTTAATGTTGTATATGATAATGTTTCTGCTGAGACCTTGTTGTTCTTTAAGGGCTGTGTTGCAAAGACTCTGCTTCAGTTAGAGGGAGTAAGCAAGGTGACGATAATAATGAAAGATCTTGCTAATGCTGATCCGGATACAGGTGTCTTGAGTGAGACTTTTGATGTGGACTCATTTACCATGTCATTTGGTGATACGTCAGGTAATAAAGAAAAAGGTAATATAGTTCTGTATTTTGCCAATGAATCCGGAACAGCCTTGAAGCAGTACAGAAAGTCGATTGAGATAACCAACAATATGTCTCTTGGCAGGGTCGTGATCGAGTCACTTATAGAAGGTCCCAAAAGAGACGGATATATGGCAACGATCAGTAGTGATACGACCATCAAGAATATAGCAGTCAAAGATGGAATCTGCTATGTGGATTTGAGCGATGAATTCTATAATACTGATGTTTCATTGAAAAATGATATAATAGTTTATTCTATAGTCAATTCACTGGTCGAACTGCCTACGGTTACGAAGGTCCAGTTTCTAAAGGATGGAGAAAAAGTGCCGTTTTACAGAGATTCTATGCCTTTTGATGGCTTGCTTGAAAGAAATTTGGATATAGTTGAACAGGAGGAATCATAATTACTATTGAAGAGACCAATGCTATACTGGGCGGTCATGTTATTACTTGGAGAGGTGATAAGCAGGATACTACCGGAAGCATTGAGTATCATTGTGTGTGTGCTTTTATGCATACTGATATACGGATTAAAGAATGCTTATTTTAATGACAACAGAACTTTACTATATGTAGGTGTGATCTTTTATTCTTTAGGCTTCATTTGTAATCTTAATTATGAAAAGAAGCTTAGCTTGTGCGAATATCAGGAAAATGATGAGATTTCTTTTTCAGGTATAGTGATTGACAGCTACAAAAAGTATGATGGAAGATATAGGGTAAGAACTAACTTTGTTGACGGAGTCAGACTTCACACCTATGTTATTATCGAAACACAGGAAGACCTTATGTTGGGGTATAGAATAGAAGGAAAAGGTGAATATGAGCCTTTTACAAATGCCACCAACTATGGCGAGTTTGACCGGAAAAGTTTTGAGCTTAGCCGGGGCAATATGCTTTTTCTTAAGAAGGTGCATATATCAGCTTCAAAAAGAACGATACTGATAATAATCGATTATCTTAGAAGAGTTAATGATCATATCTGTGAGCTTTTTGATAAATGGCTGCCGGAGGATAAGGCATCCATAGCCAAAGCAATGGTTATGGGTGATAAAACGGATATTGATAACGATATCAGACAGCTTTATCAGAGAAGCGGTATAGCTCATATAATAGCTATTTCGGGTCTTCATATTGCAATGTTTGGAGGCACTATATATCATTTATTGAGAAAGCTGTCAGGCAGTTTCTCTTTCGCAGCGATATTAGGAATTACATTTATTATAACCTATGGAATACTTACGGGATTGTCCGGTGCAACGGTAAGAGCTATGATAATGCTCATACTTGCTATTATTGCAGAAGTTATTGGCAGAAAATATGATGGTATTACCGCTATTACCACAGCACTTATACTCATGCTTGTATGGAATCCAAATTCTCTTTATCAGGTTGGTTTTTTGTTATCCTTTGGTGCCGTTTTGGGGATATCAGTGATATTACCTGTTATTAAGGAGGTTGTTCCGGAGCGATTTTTTAAGAAAGCTGTAATGGGGAAGTTAATCAATGGTCTTCTTTTAAGTATAAGTGTTCAGTTGGCTACGCTTCCTGTTATACTGTATTATTTCTATGAAGCTCCGGTGTACGGAATAATACTTAACATCATAGTTGTGCCGTTGATGAGCATATTATTACTATTTTTGGTGATGCTTGTTATCGGGGGATATTTTAGTTCAATCCTTGCCGGTATCAGCACTTTTATAGTCAGTCTGATACTTGACACCTATGAAATGCTGTGCAAACTGACAGATTGTCTCCCTTTTCATATATTTCATGCCGGAAGACCTAATGTATTATTGGTGCTCATATATTATCAGGCTGTTGCATTATTGCTGTTTGCCTTACATAATAGAAAAAGAAATGTTGCGGTATTTTCCGGTATTATGATGATAGCGTTATTTGCTATTGTTGATCATGGCGGAGAAGTTATGGTGAATATATTTGATGTCGGACAGGGGGATGGTATATACATCCGTACTCAGGCTAATGAGAATATATTGATTGACGGCGGTAGTAGCACGAAAAAGAATGTTGGTGAATATATAATTAAAAACGGCTTGAAGTATTATGGGTGTGATCAGATAGATTATATGATCATTACTCATAGTGATTCGGATCATTTTTCCGGAGCAATGGAGCTGTTAAATGATGGAAGCGTATCAGTTGAAAACCTTGTCCTTCCAAGGATATTATCTCCGGATGATGAATATATAAGTCTTGAAGCTGCAGCAGGAGATAAAGGGTGTAAGATATATTATATCAGCTGTGGAGATGAGTTGTCGGTTGATGGCGTAACGTTTCATTGCTTAAATCCCGGGAAGATATTGACTACAGATAAAAATAAAAACAGTATTGTGTTATGGATGCAATACGATAGATTTGACATGCTGCTTACTGCAGATATAGATAATACAATAGAGGAGAAGGTTGTGAAGGATCAATTCTTCTGTGCTCAGCTTAAAAGAAACAATCGTATAGAAGTATTGAAGGTTGCTCACCATGGATCGGCAACATCATCTTCGGCTGATTTTATTAATAAGGTAGGTGCTCCGGTTTCTGTGATTTCTGTCGGCAAGAAAAACAGATATGGTCATCCGTCGATGGATGTTGTTGACAGATTAAGAGCTTCTGGCAGCAGTATATATATGACTAAGGATGATGGGGCTATAACGATAAGAACGGATGGAAAGTCTTACAGAATTGATACATTTATCAAGGAGAATTAATATACAATGAAAAAGATCATGCAGGATATCAAAGAGAATACATTTGAGAGGTTCTACCTTTTGTACGGTTCTGAGGATTATTTGAAACATCAGTACAGAGACAAGCTTGTTAAGGCTCTTGTTGATGTTGAAGATAATATGAACTATTCTTTTTATGAAGGCAAGAAGATTAATGTTAATGATCTGTTGGATACAGGTGACACCCTGCCTTTCTTTGCAGAAAACCGGGTTATAGTAGTCGAGAATAGTGGACTGTTCAAGAAGACGCCGGAAGGGTTTGAAAAGAGACTGATTAATTTTCCGGATTCAACTCATGTGATCTTTGTGGAGTTTGAGGTAGACGGAAGAAACAGATTAGTTACATGGTTTAAGAAAAACGGTTATAAGACAGAAATGAAAGCTCCCTCCGAGGGAGAAATTAGAAAGTGGATTGCAAAACTGTGTAAGGATGAGGGAAAACAGATATATGAAAATGCGGTAGAGTATTTCATAGGTTCAGTCGGGCTTGATATGATGCTGATCAAGAACGAACTTGAAAAACTGTTTTCATATGTGGGTGACAGAGCGGAGATTACTATAGAGGATGTTCGTGAGGTGTGCGTTAATGAAGCCGACGATACACTTTACCAGATGGTCGATGCAATAGGAAACAGGAATCAGAAAGAAGCTCTTATCTTATACAGAAATCTGCTTCAATTAAAACAGGAGCCCTTGTTCATTCTTTCGCAGCTTTCAAGAAATGTTCGTAAGATGTTAGAGATTTCTGAGCTTTTAAGTGATGGTAAGAATTTTGATGAAATCGCATCGATTGCCGGAGTTCCTAAGTGGACTATCAATCGCTATAAGACACAGATAAGAAATAATTCAAAGGAATCATTTAAACAAATGTTAGAGCGGTGTATCAATACCGAAGCTTCTATCAAGACAGGCCTGGTTAAGGATATTGTTGGAGTGGAGCTTCTTATAATTGAATTTTCGGCATAGAAAAGATAATAAGTAATAATGTAACTGTTCAGGTAGAATCTCGCATTTACTGCGAGATTCGTAGAGAAAACTATAATTTACGATACGACAGGCATATTGGAATGTGCGTAAGCACCATGCCTGTCGCGTATCTATGAAGCATAGCTGAATAGATACGTAATAATAAGAAATTGCGAAACTCAAATATAAGCTTCTTTCGTTGTGAATATTGTATAGTTCCATCGCAGACACGCTTTCGCTCGGT
>CAMHMG010000106.1 GCA_946186175.1 uncultured Clostridia bacterium
TTTTTAATAATTCCTTACGATTTTTAAGAGATTCTTACGATGTTCTTAAGTGTTGTCAGAATTGTAGTTTTTAAAAATAATTAATGTTATACTGCCATTAAATAATAATAGGAGGGGTAGTATGAAATTATTGATATGGAAAAAAGCTGCTGTATTGGGATTGTTGTTTTCAATGACAATGTCACTTACGGCATGTGGAGAGAAAAAAGAGAATAATGGTCTTAATTCTGAGAATAGTAATCTGGATTGTTTCTTTTCAAGTGAGGACATTGATATGTCAGCCGTTAAGGGTAGTCTGGCTATCAACACAAAACCATTTGTTGTTGAAGGGGATAAGGTATATTTCTTTACCTGTGAAGATTCGGGAAAAGATAACTCTGGCAATGTTCCTGATATTTTATATCTTATGGGTATGCCTGTCGAACGATATGCTGCAAAGGGAGTCCTGGAGGATCTTAATCCGTATCTTGATAAAGATGATGTGGTCAAGAAGGATGACATCGTACCATCGGTTCTTAAGGCAATGCAAACAGATGGAAAGTTATATTATATCGCAACAGGTTCAATGGTGTATTCTGTGATGGCAAAGAAGGAAGATGTCGGGGATAGGACGGGATGGACAGTTGAAGAATTCAAGGCTCTTTTAGATGAGAAGGGCGAAGGTGTAAGACCGTTGCTTAAAGATAATAAAACCGAAGTATTGGAATCGCTAATGAGAGCATGTGCTAATGATTATATTGATTGGAACAAAGGGGAGTGTCGCTTTAATGGTGAAAGTTTTAAGTCTTTGCTTGAGATTGCAGGTCGGGGAAATGATGAGGAGACGGATTACGATTCTATGAATTATATTGATGATATAAGATCAGGAAATGTGCTGTTAGATGATTTTCTATGCCTCACTCCTTCAGATATGCAAATCTCTAAGAAGGTATTTGATTGTGATGTGACACTTATCGGCTATCCCTGTGAGGATAAAAAGGGCTCATACTTTGATTTATACAATAAGATAGGAATTTATTCTCAGTCGAAGGTCAAGGATGGAGCGTGGGAATTTCTTCGCACATTAATGACGAAGGATTATCAGCTAAGTGATGAATATTGTTATTGGGGATTCTGCCCTACCAATATAGATGCATTTGAAAGCTATATGAAGACTCAGACCGCTACCGAACCATATACAGATGAGTATGGACGGAGTATAACGCCTAATTATATGAATGCATTTAGCGAAGGTGATGTTCAGATTGATTACTCTCCTCTTTCACCGGATGAGGAGAAACTGTACAGAGATCTTGTCAATACAACGACCAAGATAAGAGGAGATAATGAAGAAGTTGTGAATATCATTTGTGAAGAAGCCGGTGCCTACTTTGCCGGACAAAAGAGTCTTGATGAGACAGCCGATATTATTCAGAATCGTGTGACCAATTATGTGAACGAAATTCGTTGATGATGGCAACAATCCAATTTTTTGGTTATAGTCACTTTAATGTCATTTTGGCGTGTTAGTATAACGGCATCTTATATAAGAGCATAACACATGGATTTATTTAAGGAGGAACGATATGAGATTATCGTTATGGAAAAAAGCTGCAGTACTGGGAATGGCATTTACAATGACAATGTCACTTACGGCATGTGGAGGTATAGAAGGAAAGAAAGCAGATGCAAAATCTACAGAGATGAGCTTTGATGCCAAAGAGGTGGTGTTTAAGGGTGCGGATATCGATGCGGCAGATGTTAAAGGTGAAATGCCGGCGGGGGCGTTTGCCCGAGCAGATGATAAAATTTATTTCTTTACACTTGAACGTATTGAAGAAGCGTCGAACGCCGGAGAGGAATCTGACGAATTTAATTGGAAGGCCAGAATATATTCGATGAATACTGACGGAACCGAATTAACACTGGTATGCGAGCCGGATCTTGATTGTTGTGGAACAATGCAAAAACTTATGTTTGACAAGGACAAAAATATGATCATATATTCCGAGCATTTTGATCATAAGACATCAAAAACAGAGTGTTATATTTCAAGGATTGATACAAACGGTAATGTAACAGAAAATGAAGATATAACAAAGAAGCTTAAGTTCAACTCGCGTTTTATGGACATCTGTTTGGATGATAATAATAATTATATTGCCGTTGATTTAGACAAAGTATATGTTATTGACAGCGATTATAACCTGGTTTCCAAGATTAAGGGTGATAGAAAAAGCTCAATATGTAATTGTGCTAAGTCAATGGATGGAAAGATCTTTTGTGGAGTGGAAAGTGATGATAGTAAATTTTATGTCAGTGAATTAGATGTTGAGAATAAGAAATGGGGTGATCCGGTTGAGATAAATACGGATTATCTTGTGGGCGGCGATCTGCTTAATGGCGACGAAGAATATGATATATATTATTATAGTGAACATGGTGTATATGGATATTCAGCTAAAGATAAAGCTTCTAAGATGCTGCTTGACTATACATCATCAGGAGTTGCAGAGATGCTTAACCTTATCACAATTGATTCCGAGACTATGATAGGTGAAGATAAAGATATTAGCGGATATAAGTTGGTTTATTATAATAAAGTAGATCCGTCAGATGTTAAGGATAAGACTGTTATAACATTTGGATCACTAGAAGAAGTTGATCATAACATTATAAGTGCGGCAAGCAAATTTAATTCGGAAAATGATAAATACAAAATAGAATTTAAGGATTATTCTTCAGAAGAAGATCCTCAAACCAAGATGAATGCAGATATTTTGTCAGGAAAAGTTCCTGATATTATCGATCTTAATGCTATACCCATAAGACAGTATGTATCAAAAGGATTATTAGAGGATCTTACCCCTTATTATGAAAAGGATGAGGTGGTAAAGAAGTAAGACATCCTCCCGTCTGTAGAAAAAGCGATGGAGATATACGGAAAGTTGTATTATATATCTACAGAATTTACGGTTGGCAGTATGTTTGCAAATAAGGAAAATGTTGATGGCAAGACAGGATGGACACCTGAAGAACTTAAAGCTTTTTTGAATAAGCAGGGTAAAGACGTAAAACCTTTCTGTTTAACAGGCAAAACTGAAGAATTAAAAAATATAATGAATGCGTGTATTGATGATTATATTGACTGGGGTAAAGGCGAGTGCAGCTTCAACAGTGACAGCTTCAAAGCCATACTTGAGATTGCAGACTGCGCAAATGACGACAATAAGCAAGAGGAACCGGACAATGGAATATTTGATGACGTGAGAACAGGAAAGATATTGTTCATGGATGGAACGATTCAACCGGAGGACTATGAGATTGATAAAAAGATATTCAAAGCTGATATAATACCTGTCGGATATCCGTGTGAGGATAAAAATGGTTCATATTTTGAAGTTACCAATAAATTGGGTATTTATTCAAAGTCTGAAGTTAAGGAAGGGGCATGGGAATTCCTTCGTATATTAATGACTAAGGATTATCAGTGTAGTGATGAAAACCCTATTGGAACTCCTACCAATAAGGATGCCTTTGAAAGTTATATGAAGACCAAAACTGCTACAGAAGCTTATACAGATGAGTATGGTCGTGATATACAACCTAATGAATACCCGGTTTATTTGGATGATTGTGAGATCGTTGCCGGACCTCTTTCGGATGAAAATGAGAAGATGTACAGAGACCTTGTCAATACAACAACTAAGGTAAAAGGAAACGATGATACGGTACTGCAGATTGTTTGCGAAGAAGCTGCAGCTTATTTTAAAGGGAAAAAAGACCTTGATGAAACAGCTGAAATAATTCAGGATAGGGTAACAACATACTTGAATGAAATACAATAATTGTTTACGATAAAGATCTTAAGGATTTTTTATTATTCCTTACGATATTCTTAAGAATTGTTAAAATGGTAGATTTTTCTAATAACAGGTGTTATACTGCCGAATGAAAACAAAGTTAGTACACCTATAATATTAGGATTATTGATTAAGGAGGTCCAATATGAATTTATCATTTTGGAAAAAAACTGCTGCATGGGGATTGGCATTAGCGATGACAATGTCACTTACAGCCTGTGGTGGCAGTAAAGGAAGCAATGCCGGTTCGGATTCTTCCAAGAAAACAGAAGGCGAAACCAAAAACATGGTGTTTTCAGGTGAAAACATCGATATGAAAGATGTCAAAGGTGATGTGGGCAACTTTATAATTGCTGATGATAAGATATACTTTCTTTCCACAGAGTGGATAGATCTGTCGGGGAACGGAGAAAATGGTGAAGAAAATTCTTCCGCTGATTCGGCGGAAGACAATGTGCCAGAGGAAGGTTCAACAGAGGAAACTGCATCAGAAGAAACTGACACAGAAGAGGAAACATCGAAAGAGTCCGACACGGAAGATACTGAAGAGACATCAACAGATGATACAGACACAGAGGAGGCTTCATCACAGGAGGATGTACAGGAAGAAGATAATTCTTCAGAACATGATGAAGATAATTACGAGTATGAAGTGAATAACAGAGTGTATTGTATGAATTTTGATGGAACTGGAATTACGGAAGTCTGCCAGCCGGTTCTTGATAATAAGGATGAATACATTCAATATCTTATTATTGATAAAGATGGGAAAATATTGTTGTTCTCAGCATTATATGATCAAAAAACCGAAAAACAACAGTACTACCTTTCAAAATTAGATGATAGCGGAAAGATTACAGACCATATTGATGTTTCAAAAGATTTAGATAATGGTCAGGATACATATATTAGTAAAATCTTTGCAGATGATAAGGGAAATTTCATTGTTATAACAGATCAAAGTGTTCTGGTATTTGACAGTAATTTCTCAAAGACTGCTGAGATCAAGGATGACAACACCTGGATTGAGGCTGCTACCTTATCTAAGGATGGAAAGGTCATATGCGGCGTTTCAGGCGAGGATGGAGCACTTGTAAAGGAATTAGATGTCGAGTCCAAGAAATTCGGAGAACAGATTAAGATAGATTTGTCGTACTTCAACGGATCAGATGCCTTGATGACAGGCCGTGGCAGTTATGATTTCTTTTACAAGAGTGAGTCGGGTATATATGGCTATAACATCAAGGATAAGCAGTCAACAAAACTTCTTGATTTTATGGCATCAGAGATCAACTCTAACAATACATACGGTATCATTCCGATTGATGAAGAGAATATGATAGGTTCCGGATGGAATGAAGAAGGAACGGTATTTACGTTATATAAGAAAGTCGATCCGTCACAGGTCAAGGATAAGACTACCATTACATACGGTGCTGTCTGGGGCATTGATGATCAGATTAAAAATGCTGCAATCAAATTCAACAAGGAAAACGACAAATACAGAATAGAGTTTAAGGATTATTCTACTTCCGGCGAAGAAGACGCACAGACCAAAATGAATGCTGATATTATTGCCGGCAATGTGCCTGACATCATTGATCTTAACTATCTTCCGGTTGAACAGTATGTAGAAAAGGGTATTATAGAAGATCTTACACCATACTTTGAAAAAGATGATACTATCAGTATAGATGATATAGTACCGGCTGTTGAAAAGGCAATGGAGATAGATGGAAAACTTTACTATTTATCTTCGAATTTTGGGGTTCAGTCACTTATTGCATCTAAGAAGGATGTTGGAGATAAGACCGGTTGGACATTTGATGAACTCAAAGAGCTTTTAAAAGAAAAGGGTGATGATGTAAGACCGTTCTATAGTGAGAATAAAAAAGATACAATGGATGCGTTCTTATATACATGTGTTGATGATTATATTGACTGGTCTACAGGAAAATGCAGGTTTGACAGTGATGATTTCAAGTCGATACTTGAGATTGCCAATCGCGGAACAGATGAAGAGACAGATTACAGTGAAGATGCACCAAGTCAGCCTGACCTTATAAAAAACGGAAAGATATTGTTCACAGATGGCTGGGTAGATACAGAGAGTGTTCAGGTTTATAAGAAGATGTATAACTCAGATATAACATTTATCGGGTATCCATGTGAAGACAAACAGGGTTCTTATTTTAACTTAGGTAACAAAGTTGGTATTTATTCCAAATCAGATGTTAAGGATGGCGCATGGGAATTCATTCGTACTCTCGTTACGAAGGATTATCAGGCCAAGGACGGTTATATGTGGAATAATCCGACCAATAAAGATGCATTTGAGATGTACATGAAGACAAAAACTACTACAGAGACATATAAAGATGAGTATGGTAACGAGATTAGTCCGATAGATTCTTCATGGGGCTGGGATGATCTTGAAATCAAGACAGGACCGCTTTCAGCTGAAGAGGAAAAAATGTACAGAGATCTGATTGACAATACAACAAAGATAAGTGCTGATAATTCTCAGGTAATGACTATCATTGATGAAGAAGCAGCTAATTATTTCAACGGACAGAAAGGTCTTGATGAAACGGCTGATATAATTCAAAACCGCGTTTCAACATTTGTTAATGAGAACCGTTAATGTCGTGTTGAGGATTGCAGGAATGACCATAGGTGAAAGATGAGATTAAGGGTATGAAAAGAGAGTTAGTAACTGAGGACGGAATAAAGTATAAAAAGCATTTAATGAGTAAAAAAGACAAAAAGAATTCCATACTGTATATGTTGGCAAGTCTGATAGGCGTGCTGGTGTTCTTTATATTACCGTTTTGTGTGGTCATATATTATGCTTTTGTGGATAATCCGATTAATCATCAGTTTGTGGGGTTTGAAAATTTTGTCCGTATAATACAGAATTCATCTTTCAGGCAGGCGGCAAAAAACACTGCAACATTTTCTCTTGTTGCAGTGCCGCTGGCGGTTATTCTATCTATGGTAATGGCGATGATACTTGAAGAAAACATACCGATGAAGAGCCAGTTCCGTACGTTTTTCTTAAGTCCTATGATGGTGCCTGTTGCATCGATTGTGTTGATATGGCAGGTGTTATTTGATTATAACGGAGCAATCAATGAGGTTGTGAAGAGCCTTGACGGCGCTCCCATTGATTGGTTCAAATCTGACTATAGTCAGATAATTATTGTTGTTTTGTTTCTATGGAAAAATCTTGGATATAATATGATCTTATTCATGTCAGCACTTAATGCTATCCCCAAAGATGTGTTGGAAGTGGCGGTGTTGGAAAGTGCAAGTGAATGGCAGATTTTCAGATATATTAAATTAAGATATCTTTCGTCGACAATTCTGTTTGTTGCGATATTATCTCTCATTAATTCCTTTAAAGTATTCAGAGAAGTTTATCTTCTTACGGGAGACTATCCATATGATTCGCTTTATATGCTGCAGCATTTTATGAATAATACTTTCAGATCCCTTGATTATCAGAAGTTATCTTCTGCAGCGATCATAATGGGTATTGTTATGTGTATAGTAATCGGATTCCTGTTCTTTGCGGAGGATCGTTACGGAAAGGATGTGGAAGGCTGATGAAAAAATATAATAAAATGAAAAAGACTGATGATGGAAACATAGAGAATAATATGCAGAAATTATCAGATAAGATAGATAGCTCGGAGAGTTTAAATGAGCCGGTACAGATTAAAAAGAAGGCTGAGAAAGAAAATAGTGATGAGCCCGAAAATTCCGAAGAGTCTGACGGATTTGACTGGGACGACCAGTTTGGAGTAAATAATCATAAAAACAAACACAAGGAATGGCGGGTAAGAAATGCCAGGAAAGTGCATGTTTTTAAGAAGATTATTTTGACCGCAATCGCCGCAATATTTGCGATATCGTTTCTTCTTCCGACAATTTTGACCATGGCTAATTCTTTTATGTCGTCGGCAGAGATTTCCTCTAATTACGGCGTAATATTCAATAAATACCAAGAGTCGGAATATGGGGAAAAGAATACTGATTTTATATCAGAGAAGGTTAATCTTAAACTAATACCGGATATGGTTGATTTCTCTCAGTATTCATCGGTATTATTTAAGAGTCCGGAATATTTGTTGAAGTTCTGGAATTCGGTAATTCTTGTACTTCCGATAATGATCTTACAGATAGCTGTTGCACTTGGTGCTTCCTACAGCTTTATGAGATTTCGGACTAAGCGGCGGGAAGTATTGTTTTTTATGTATGTCGCTGTTATGTTGATGCCCTTTCAGGTGACACTGGTTCCTAATTATATAGTGGCTGATTGGCTGCACATCTTAGATACAAGGTGGTCGATCATTTTGCCGGGAATATTTGCTCCATTTAGTGTGTATTTGCTTACAAAATTCATGAGAAGGATTCCAAATTCGCTTATCGAGGCGGCACAGCTTGACGGTGCAAGTGAGTGGCAGATCTTTTCTAAGATATGCGTTCCTCTTTGTAAGGGACCTATAGCATCTGTTGCGATACTTGTTTTTATAGATTATTGGAATATGGTAGAACAGCCTCTCATAATGCTGTCAGATGCAGATAAACATCCGCTTTCCGTATTCCTGTCAAAGATTAATACAGGTGAGGTCGGGCTGGCATTTGCAGTAGCTACGATATATATGGTACCGACGATTCTTATATTCCTGTATGGAGAAGAATATCTTGTGGAAGGAATCTCGTATTCAGGAAGTGTTAAGGGATGATAAGGAGGAAGAAATGCAAGGATCAAAACGTAAAAAATTAATCAAAAAGGTTGCAACGATCTTCATTGTTGTTCTGTTGCTCCTCACATTTTTCTCAAATACAATTATGAATTATTCTCTTCCGGAGGTTGCAACTGAGCCGGTTTCATCAGGAACTGTGTCTAGTAAGGTTCGCGGTCAGGGAACGGTTGAGACTAATTCGGAAAATGATGTCACAGTCAGCGGTAGCCGTAAAGTCAAAGAGGTCAAGGTGGCAGCCGGTGATGAAGTGAAAAAGGGAGATGTATTATTCACCTTTGAAGAAGGAGAGAATACAGAACTGGATGAGGCAGAGAAGAATCTGGAAAATCTGGAGCTTTCTTATGCAAAATCACTTCTTAAGTTAGGTCCTGATTATACAGATGATAATATAGGAATTAAGGATGCAAAAGAAGATCTTCAGAAAGCAATTGATGCTCAGGAGAAGGCTGTTAAGAATAACAAGGATTTAAAGGCAGCAAAGAAAGCATTGGATCAGACAAAGAAGGATATTGATGCGACTCAGACCAAGATCAATGATCTTCAAAGCAGAGTAGATGCTTATACAGAAGTTGGAGACTATGATACCATTAATTCACAGCTTGCAGATGATGAGAAAGCACTTAAACGTTTGAAGGAGGACCTTGCCATTGCCAAGGAAAATGGCGAGGATACATTGCAGTTAGACAGAGATATTGAGGATAGAGAAGCTGCGATAGACAAGGAAAAGAAATTGCTTGAAACGCTTAAATCAAGCAAATCAGTAAGCGATGAATTAAAGACAGCTAAGGCAACACTCGATTCACTTACAAAAACACAGGAAGCTCAGGAAGCAAAGGTTACAGAGCTGTCCGCAGCCGGAACGTTAGAAGATGCCAAAACGACAGTTTCCGAAAAGAAAAAGGCTCTGGAAGCATTGGTTCGTGCTCTTGATAAGAGGAAAGAAGAGGATGCACTTGCTGCAAAATCAGAGGCAATGGATAATGAGGCTGCTGTCAAAGAGATAGATGATCAGAAGGAAAAGCTTGATAAACTTAAAAAGAGTGATGATCTCACAGAGGTCAAGGCTTCTGAGGATGGAGTTGTCGCAGAGGTTACTGCCAAAGAAGGTGATACAGTTACCCCTGATGCACCGCTTGCAAAGCTTCAGCTTAAGGATAGCGGATATATTGTTAAGGCCACTATAACAAAGGCACAGAGCAAGCTAATAAGAGTTGGTGACGAGGCCAAAATAGAGAATATATGGGACGACAGTGTTTCTTCTACTGTTAAAAATATAAGTGTAGATACTGAAAATCCTAATCAGAATATGATCGTAACATTTGAAGTAAAGGGTGATGTTTCTGTCGGACAGACTCTTGCATTTTCGGTTGGTGAGAAAAAGAACAGATATGATGCTGTCGTGCCGAACAATGCAATAAGAGAGGACAGTAAGGGCAAGTTTGTTCTTGTGCTTAAGGTTAAGGGTACACCGCTTGGTAACAGATATACAGTAAAACGTGCAGATGTTGAGGTTCAGGCGTCAGATGATTCTTCTTCGGGAGTTACCGGCGGAGTCTACGAATATGATGATGTAATAACCAATTCATCCAAGCCGTTAGAAAATGGTATGCAGGTACGACTTGTGCAGTAAATTCGGGTTTGTACGCGAAACTCTTATATATTTTTCAGCGTATGCAAATACCT
>CAMHMG010000107.1 GCA_946186175.1 uncultured Clostridia bacterium
ATATTTGAATTATACTACTCTTACAATACCCAAAGATGCGATGGAAGATGCAACAGAGTTATGTGTGGCACAGGTTGGAGATGATCATATTGAGTTATCTCGTACCGACAGTTTGTTATTAAAAGATACAGAGAACACTGAGAACATAAATGACGAATCTACATCCATAGGAGATACAACAGAAAACAGCATAACAGAAAACAGTACAACAGAAGATAATACAACAGAAGACAATACAACAAAAGATAATACAGAGGTAGACAACAATACAACCGAAGTTTCAACAGATGATAATTTACAATAGATCATAAGTAGATTTTGCATGGAGTAATCAATGAAAAAAAGAGCGGTTATCAGAGTGATAAGCAGAATATGTTTTTTTGTGTATATGATTTTTTTGGTGTATTTTCTGTTTTTAAGTGACAGATTTGGAAGGACACCAGGCATGGGATTTCATGATAAAAATCTTATACCTTTTCAGGAAATCAAAAGGTTTATTCTTTATTGGGATACAATAGGACCACTTATGTCGTGTATTAATCTTTTCGGCAATGTCGTCGCATTTATGCCGTTTGGAGCATTAATTCGATGGGTGCTTAATCGAAAAGTAAGATGGTACGAGGCAACCTTATATACAATGATCTTTAGCTTGTGCGTTGAGACGGTTCAGTTTGTGAGCGGAGTAGGGTCATTTGATGTAGATGATGTCATTCTTAATACTTTAGGCGGATTATTAGGCTTCATAGTGTATTATATTTTACTATTGATAAACAGAAAGAGAGAGCAGAATGAATAAGAAAAATGTATACAGTGTAAAAAGCATAAGTATCGATGCAGTGATTTCCTGCATATTGGCGGTTATATCTTTTGCCTGTCAAATAGCTGCTGTCGTACTTTCATACATGTATAGCGGAAAAGGTCCGAAGATTGTCGGATTGCTTGGGATTGCAGGTCTGCTTATGGCATTTACCGGTTTGATGTTTAGCAAAAGCGCGTGGAAATCTCCCGACGGTGGTATTATAATGAAAAGGGTTTCAGGACTTATCAATGTAGTACTGATGCTAATAGCTGTTGTTTTGTATATACTTGGCTGGGTGTAGAAAGGGGAATTATGAATTATAAAGAATTGTTTAAGGATGATAATGAGAATATAAATGAGCGCTATAGTCTGATGCTTGAAAGAATTAATTCTTTTCTTGAAGGTTCTGATGGCGGAACCATAGATAAAGATTATGATGACTATTTTAAGAAGACAGCAGCATTTATACAATTGATGGATGAATGGAAAAACTATGTGTATTCAGGCGGGCTTGACTGCTCTGATATTGAAAGTCTGGCTGATTGGAACTTGCGATTATATGAGGATATTATTGAAGAGTCGGGAGCATATGGGAGGAGTTATGCTAATCCCGTATTTGCATCATCAGTGCTGGGTAATGATTATGGTCCGCTGCTTAGTTTATTATATACGGAGATAAGAGGCTGTATAATATATGCAGTAGAGTATCGATATACCGAGATTACGATTTTGCTTGAGTTGTTTGTGGAAATGCTTTGCATTTTTGAAGATGGGGCACATTCGGTTAAGGAGGTTAAAGATACTCTATATTATTATTTTAGTGATTATGCAGAAATGATGATCGATTATCGTATTCGTGAAACACTTGATCCTAAATTGTCATTTGCGGCGGATATAATAATGGAAAGCGATCTTTCTGATATCCGATATCTGTATAAGTTTGGTGAGTACATTTCCGATAATGAGATAAAAATGGCGAGGTTCCTTAATGGAATGACAGAAGAAGAAATAGAGAAAATGGCTTACACATATACTCATGGATATGAAGAAGGCTTCAAAATTGCAGGTATTGATCTGTCGAAGAAAAAGACTGTTAATATTCGATATTTTATAGGTCAGGAGCGGATGATAAAAGCGGCAATATGCCAATTCAGAAGGATGGGGTTAGAGCCGATAATATACAGGGCACCGGTTTCAAGAATCAACAGGAGATTATCTTTAAGGCCCGGTTACACATCAACTTCAGCTAATAAGCAATATGATTATGATCATAGGATGGATGAGGCGGTATTTTTAAATAAAGCATTTGTTGAAAAAAAGATTTCGATTACAAGAAACGCATATGAAAGTAGAAAACAACTTGCAAAAGAATATGCAGGTCCGGCGGTGGTTGAGGTTTTTGGAGAGAAGATATTTGAGCCGGTTAATAATAAAGAAAGTATAAGGCTTACAGATGCACAACAAAAGCTTTCTGTATATTCCAGAATGGAATGTTCTAAGATTGTTAATGAATATATACCGCAAAGTGAGTATAGTTTTACTATTATAGCTTATCCATTGCCTGAGATAGGAGATAATTTTCCTGAGATTTTTGATGCAATAGTAAAGATTAACACCTTAGATAATGACGCTTATAAAAGAGTTCAACAATGTCTTATTGATGAGCTTGATAAGGCAGTTAAAGTTCATGTTAAGGGCTGCGGTGATAATCAGACCGATATGATCGTAATGATGCATGATCTTGAAAACCCTGATAAGGAAACCAATTTTGAAAATTGTACGGCAGATGTTAATATTCCTGTTGGTGAGGTGTTTACTTCTCCCAAGTTAACAGGAACACATGGTGTGCTCAATGTATCAGAAGTATACCTTAATGAGTTAAAATATAAGAATTTGAAGATAACATTTGATAATGGTAAAATAACCGATTACACCTGTGATAATTTCGAAAGCGAAGAAGAGAATCAGGCTTACATTAAAGAAAATGTATTGTATAATCGGGACACTCTTCCTATAGGTGAATTTGCAATAGGAACTAATACAACGGCTTATGTGCTTGCTAACCGTTTTGATATTGTTTATAAACTTCCGATATTAATTGCAGAAAAGATGGGACCACATTTTGCGGTAGGAGATACCTGTTACTCTCGTGGAGAAGAGTTGAGATTATATAATCCTGATGGTAAGGAAATTGTGGCTAAGGACAATGAGTGCTCACTTCTTAGGGATACGGATCCTGATAATGCATACTTTGATTGTCATACGGACATTACAATTCCTTATGATGAATTAGGTTATATCAAAAGCGTACATGAAGACGGCACTGAGGTTGAGATCATTAAGGATGGAAGGTTTGTACTTGCCGGATGTGAAATGCTCAATGAACCATTTAATGAATAGGATAAGAGGAGATATGTGAAATGGAGATAGTAATTCAATTTTTGTTATTAGTATTAGGATTTGTAATGCTCGTTAAGGGTGCTGATTGGTTTGTTGATGGCGCTGCAGGTATAGCCGGGAAATTCGGGATTCCTCAACTGGTCATAGGTCTTACTATTGTAGCGATGGGTACATCTGCTCCGGAGGCTGCTGTAAGTATTACTGCTGCACTTAAAAAGAATGCAGATATTACAATCGGTAATGTAGTGGGGAGTAATATCCTGAATGTGCTGGTCATTCTTGGTGTAACCTCAGTTATTATAGCTATTGCTGTTGCGGATTCTACAGTGAAATATGAAATCCCATATATGCTTTTCGTATCAATACTTCTTCTTGTCTTTGGCATTACCGGCAATGAGATCAGCTTTGTTGAAGGAGTAATGTTATGGGCAGCATTTATTATCTATCTGATATATCTGTTCGTTATGGCAAAGAAGAATAAAGAAGAACAGCCTGAAGACGAAAAAAAGAAGCCGATTTGGCTTCTTATAGTGTTAGTATTAATAGGAGTTGTTTTGATTGTTAAAGGCAGTGATGTCGCAGTTGCAGCGGCTACCAAAATTGCGTTGTCAGCGCATCTTTCTGAGAGGTTCATAGGATTGACTATTGTTGCGTTGGGAACGTCTCTGCCTGAACTTGTGACATCTGTTACCGCAGCAAAAAAAGGTAAAGCTGATATTGCTATAGGAAACATAGTTGGCAGTAATATGTTTAATATATTATTTGTAGTAGGTACAACCGCGCTTATAACTCCGGTTCCGTTTGCATCTAATTTTGTTATTGATACGATCATTTCAATTGCTGCGGGAGCTTTGTTATATATTCTTGTGCTTAAGAATCATAAGCTTGGTCGAGCAGGTGGTGCAACAATGCTTATAGGATATGCAGGTTATTTTGCATATCTTATGATGATGAAATAGGACAGGCTTTTGTAAGTATTTTATTCTTTGTATTCAAAAACATATCGTTCAAATCCGTTAATTACGGTTGTGTATTCATTGTACATACATTCTCTTTGCTGATTCCATTTGTAGGAGAGATGTATATGTCCGTGTAAGAAATACTTAGGCTTATATTTTGTCAATATTGTGTTAAATACATCAAAACCTTTATGGGGGAAATCCTCCCCATCGTTAAAACCGGCTGCCGGAGCATGGGTGACCAATATATCAATTCCTCTGTGCAGCATGATTTTAAACCATAATTTTGAAGCTCTTTTTTTCATTTCAAACTGAGTGTATTGGTATTTACTATTATTGTAGCGTATAGAACCACCCAGTCCGGCTATTCTTATTCCTTTATAGACATACACATCATCATCTATACATATACAACCTTCCGGCGGTTTCTCATCATATGCTCCATCATGATTTCCATGTACATACAGAATCGGAACCTTTGCAAAGGTTGCTAAGAAGTCCAAATATTCGGATTTCAGATCACCACAAGATATAATAAGATCTATGTTATCTAATTTATTTTTTTCGAAATAATCCCAAAGATATTTTGATTCTACATCTGAAAGAACAAGTATTTTCATATGTAACCCCCACAATTTGACTTATCATATTAGTGTATTAAATGCTACTATAATAGCGATGGTTTTCCGGCAGCATGAATAGATGCATCTAATCCTCGAAGCGTAACGACAGCCTTTGCTGAATCAATCAGATCATCAACATCAGGTATGTTTCCGATAACATTATTATATAACCAGTCCATGGTCATTATCTCTTCAGGTTTTAAAATTTTATAAATATCAAGCTGAAGAATATCGTTTTGATCTGTTATTGGTCCGGTGAAAGGATTAAATACACCCGATGCTATATTGTTTTTCATTAACTCGACCAGCTTGACTATTCCGGTTGGAAGATTATTAGAGTATATTATATCTATTACGCCGGCAGATAATCCCCACCAGTAGTTAATGGCTTTGTCAGAGGAATCATCTATCTTCCAAGTTCCCTCAAAAATACTTTTGATGAGTTGTTCATATAGAGCTCCCCAATGATATACCGGAACAGCGATATTTTTTCTATCATCATTTTTTTCAACATAAAGTCCGAATTTTCTTTGACCGTTTTCCGGTGTAAGCGAATCCTGTGATGATATATAGGAAATTCCACGTTCTTTAAAAAAATTATTGACGTTAAAGTTTTTAAGTGTTGACCATGCAAGATAAACTTTGGCACGTGGATTGACCATTTTTGCTCCTAATGCAAAAGCATTAATATTAGCGGCTTCTCCGTATATAGGATAGTCAGCAACATAACCGATTTTGTCATTGTAACATAAAGCACCTGCGATTAGACCGGTCAAAAATTTCGCCTCATACATTCTGGTATAATATGTTCTGACCGTAGCATGAGAAGAGTTCAGTGAACAGTTCAGTATCTTGACATCCGGATGATTTGCCGCAACCTTAACGCTTGCCTTGATAAGCTGTGGGGTAGTGGTAAATATTATTTCATTACCGTCATTACAAACATCTTCTAAGATGTTTTCTGAGTTGTCAGATACATCGTTTGTAACATAGACATGTGTATCGATTATTTCGCCCAGATTCTCCTGAAGATGCAGTCTGCCAAGCTCGTGACCATATACCCAGTCAGAAGTTGAAGGTGCTTTGTCATAAACAAATGCAACATTCTTCTTTTTGGTAGGCATGATCATGTTGATGACCTTCTTGACGGTTTTGCCTTCGTTAGTCGGATCCATTAGCAGCTCAACGGAATCATCGTCCTGTAAAAGTTGAATTTCTGACCAAATTTTATCAAGGTTTTTTTTGATTTCGTCTGACATCATATTCTTTGACTCGGCATAGGGATATAATGATAAATAATATAGCAATGCGTCATCACATGTCATGTTTGTAAGTTTTGCTCCGCCTTTTTCCTTGTATGCTCTGTAGAAAGCAGTGTGGAAGGATGAAAAATCCATTAAGTCATCATCCGACCATTCTTCATCAGGACCTTTGCCGACAGATTCAATGAGCTTTGGATAGTTTCCAAGTTTGGAAAATTGAACGTAGTTAATTTTGGTAATATCGTAAAAATCCATAAATTCATAATATATTCTAACTTCCAGATCATCGGTTTTCTTTGGAACCTTTCGTGTGACATCAGCAAGAATAGAAGGTGAATCGAAAAACTTTAATACACTTGCACGTTTGTTGCCCTCTACTACGTAATATTTATTCATGAATTCATATACCTTTATTGCATCATGAATACCTTCTTCAATCTGGGCGTCAACAAGATGGGACCATTTGGCAGAAAATTCAGAACCATATTCGAGAAGCGGCATGAAATTGTTTGCAAATGCTCTGGTTCTACCTGCTGTACTGGTTCCGATAACCTGATTTAATGGAATATTACTTATTCCTAATCTGACTTCACCTTCAACATCAGCATGTTGAAGAAGATCATCGAGTACAGGAAGATATGGATACTGACCTCTTGAAGTTGCAGCTTTGTATGCTTTGACAGCAAGTTTCTGGGCTTTTATATAATCATCAAATGCCATAATAATTGACCTCACTTATTTTTAATTAATTTTTTTTGTATATTTTAACAGAAATATAAGAAGCTTACAAGTTTACATGACTTTTTATATATTCTCTGTATTAAGAAATAATATGGAAAAAAATAATGAATTATGATATTATGATTTTTATTAATATAGTCAGAAAGTTGGTAAAGATTTGAAGAATCTATATATAGCGGAAAAACCGAGTGTAGCACGTGAGTTTGCCAAAGCTCTTAAGATAAGTGGTGGAAGTAAGGATGGTTATATTGAGTCCGGGGAATCGATCGTAACCTGGTGTGTTGGTCATCTTGTAACAATGAGTTATCCTGATGCTTACGACCCGGCACTTAAAAAATGGAGCCTTGAAACTCTGCCCTTTATGCCGAAAACATATAAATATGAAGTCCTTGATGGCGTTTCAAAGCAGTTCAATATTGTTAAAGGTCTGCTTAATCGTGATGATGTGGGATGTATATATGTATGTACTGACTCAGGACGGGAAGGAGAATATATATACCGTCTTGTTGATATGATGGCTGAAGTACCTGATACTAAGGATAAGAGAAGGGTGTGGATTGACTCTCAGACAGAGGAAGAAATACTTAGAGGTATTAAAGAGGCTAAGAATATTCATGAATATGACAATCTTTGTGCGTCTGCATATCTTCGCGCAAAAGAAGATTATCTTATGGGTATTAATTTTTCACGACTTTTAAGTTTGAAATACAGCTATGCCATTAAGAATTATCTTGGTAAAGATAAATGTGTTATTTCAGTTGGACGTGTTATGACCTGTGTTCTCGGTATGATCGTTAGGAGAGAACGTGAGATCAGGCAGTTTGTAAAAGCGTCTTTTTACCGTGTTGTTGCAGATATGGCGCTTGCAGATGGAACGTTTGAAGCTGAATGGAAGGCAGTTGAAGGAAGCAGATACTATAATTCATCGCTTTTATATAAGGAAAACGGTTTCAACAAAAAAGAAGATGCACAGATACTTATAGATCAACTTAGTGGTGGACAGAATGATCTGTCAGATGGATCGATTAATATGGTGATCGATAAGGTGGAAAAGAAAAAAGAGAAGAAGAATCCGCCGCTTTTGTACAATCTTGCGGAATTGCAGAATGATTGTTCGAGATTATTTAAGATAAGTCCTGATCAAACACTACAGATTGCACAGGAATTATATGAGAAGAAGATGGTCACTTATCCAAGAACCGATGCCAGAGTATTGTCAACCGCAGTTAGTAAAGAAATATATAAGAATATTTCCGGGCTTAAGAATATTGCTGCGATGAGAGAACAGGTTCAATGGATATTAGATAATGGAAGCTATAAGTCTATAGCCAAGACAAGGTATGTTAATGATAAGCAGATAACAGATCATTATGCTATCATTCCAACCGGTCAGGGACTTAATTCCTATGCAGGTCTTAATGATACTGCAAAGAAGGTATATGAAATAATAGTAAGAAGATTTTTGAGTATTTTTTATCCCCCTGCTGTATATAATAAGTTAGCAATAACGCTTGATTGCAAGGGTGAGAAGTTCTTTGCTAATTTCAAAATGCTCGTTGATCCGGGATATCTGCCTGTTACAGTTTATTCCTTTGGAAAACAGAAGGATGATGAAGATAAGGAAAAGTATTCAAAAGAGATGATCGATATGGCAATGCAGCTCACAAAGGGAATGAATTTGACTGTAGACAAATTTGAGATTAAAGAAGGAGAAACCTCTCCACCCAAACGTTATAGTTCGGGTACTCTGATACTTGCCATGGAAAATGCCGGACAGCTCATTGAAGATGAAGAACTTAGAGCACAGATAAAGGGAAGTGGCATAGGAACCTCGGCGACAAGAGCTGAGATTATTAAGAAACTGGTTGGTAATAAATATCTTAATCTTAATAAGAAGACACAGATAATAACACCTACATTGATGGGTGAGATGATCCATGATGTGGTGGCATTTTCAATAAAATCTCTGCTTAATCCGGAGCTTACTGCAAGTTGGGAAAAAGGTCTTTCGTATGTTGCGGAAGGGTCTATCACTGAAGATGAATATATGGTTAAGTTAGAAGATTATATTCAAAAAAGAACTGCTGCAGTTAAAGGTTTAAATAATCAATATCAGTTGAGAACTTATTTTGATTATGCTGCACAGTTCTATAAAGGAAATAAAAGTGTCAATACTAAAAATGATTAACTGGATGTTTGCGAAACTCATATACATAAACCGATGAGTTTCGCAATTACCTAAAAATGATTAGGATGAGAAAGGAGTAACAATAAATTATGAAAGAAATGATAACTATCGATAATATGTATACTTTGGATGAGACCTTGGCAAAACCTCTGCTTGAAAAATATACATATCCCTGGGAGGTTCTTCCTCATATAGGTGATTTCATTTTAAGTGTCATACCGGAACTCCCAAAGGATATATATGAGGAGTATGGAGAGAATGTCTGGATTGCGAAATCTGCAAAGATATATCCGAATAACTATATAGCAGGCCCCTGTATAATAGGAGAGAGAACCGAAGTAAGACCCGGAGCTTTTATCAGAGGTAATGCATTGGTAGGTAATGACTGCGTGGTGGGTAATTCGACTGAGCTGAAAAACGTGATATTATTTAATCATGTACAGGTTCCGCATTATAACTATGTTGGAGATTCGGTTCTTGGATTTTTTTCACATATGGGTGCAGGTTCGATAACATCTAATGTTAAAGCTGATAAGACTTTAGTTCATGTTAAAGGTGCTGATTTTGACATAGACACCAAGCTTAAGAAATTTGGAGCGATGTTAGGAGATCATGTTGAGATAGGGTGTAATTCAGTGTTGAATCCGGGTTCTATAATATGCCGGAATTCTAATGTATATCCTGTGAGCATGGTTAGAGGAGTGGTGCCTGCTAATTCAATTTATAAGGATAAAGGTAACGTTGTTTCAAAGGAAGACATCTAATAAAAAAAGCCTCTTGTTATATGCAATAGCAAGGGGCTTTTGCTATGAAGTTGTTTAAGAGTTAGTCTTTTATGGTTGCTTGTTCCAGTGCGTTTTTGATTGCCTGATTGAGTATTATATATGTATATTGATTTTCCTTTGAATAAGAGATTTCATCTACACTGTCAACAACCGAAATCTGGTTGTTGATTTCATTGAGTGCAGGCTTTAGGAGAGGGTACATTGTTGTAACCGTTTCGTTGAGATTTTCTATTGTTACACCGCTTATTGTATCTTTGTCAACTGCAACGGATACATTTAATGTATTATCTCCAAGAGTTATTGTTGATGAGTATACACCGGGAATGTACTTCCCGGTTGTTTTTGCATTAGGCTTTTTGCTGCTTCCAAACATATTGACCAAAAGTACTATAAGAAATATAAAAAGAACTAGAAAGAGTGCCGTATATATTAATTCTTTTCCTTTTACTACTACTATTTTTGTCTGTGTACCCATATGCTTTCC
>CAMHMG010000108.1 GCA_946186175.1 uncultured Clostridia bacterium
TAAAACATCCCTACAAACCCGAATTTATTTTGCCACTATGTTTACAATCTTGCCCGGAACATATATCTCTTTGATCACGTTAAGTCCCTCAAGCTTATCAGCTAGCGCTTCTTTTCCCTTTGTAAGAACTGCATCCTTAGCCTCATCTGCTACGATATCGATAGTAGCCTTAGTCTTACCGTTAATCTGAACAGGAATTGTGATAACATTATCGCTGATCATATCCTCATCATATGTCGGCCATCCGGAAGCAAATACGGAGCCTTCTCCGCCTAAACACTCCCAGAGTTCTTCACCAACATGAGGAGCAAATGGTGCAATAAGTCTTACCATAGTCTTTAATGTTTCATGGTCTACACCTGCACCTTTTGTAAGCTCTACGAACTTATTGTTATACTCCATAAATCCCGAGATAACCGTATTGAGTGAGAAACTCTCAAGACGTGTTGTAATAACGTGTGTAAGCTTATGACGGAGCTTAATAAGCTCATCTGTCTCAGGTGCATTCTTTTCAACATTATTCATTACCATTGTGTAGAATCTTGCAAGGAAACGATATACACCGTCAATTCCTCTGTCATCCCAGATTGAATCAAGCTCCGGAGGTCCGATGAATAACTCATAGAGTCTCAATGCGTCACAACCGTAATCTCTCACCATATCATCAGGAGATACAATATTACCAAGTGACTTACTCATCTTAGTAGCTGCTCCTGTATCTTTATCACGACCACAGATCATACCCTGATTGAATAATTTCTTAAATGGCTCATCAAAATCTACAACACCGATATCATTTAAGAACTTTGTATAGAAACGTGAGTACAATAAATGAAGTACTGCATGCTCCACGCCTCCGATATACATATCGACAGGAAGATACTTATCAGCCTTCTCCTTGTCAACCAAAGCCTTATCATTCTTACTATCTACATAGCGAAGGAAATACCATGATGATCCTGCCCACTGAGGCATTGTGTTAGTCTCACGCTTAGCAGGCTTGCCACACTTAGGACAAGTTGTATTAACCCATGAATCAATTGCTGCAAGTGGTGACTCACCTGTACCTGTAGGCTCATACTTCTCAACATCAGGAAGAAGAACAGGAAGCTGATCTTCCGGTACTGCTACCGCACCACAGTCAGGACAGTGAATGATAGGGATTGGCTCGCCCCAGTATCTCTGACGTGAGAATACCCAGTCACGAAGCTTGTAATTAACAGTCTTCTTACCATATCCGAGTTTCTCTATCATCTCAGGTGCTTCACGTTTGAGTTCTGCAGACTCTCTGCCATTCCATTCACCTGAATTGATCATTGTTCCCTTTGCCTCTGTATATGCCTCCTGCATATCAGGAATCTCCTTGCCATCTTCAGCAATTACCTGAATAATAGGAAGGTCAAACTTCTTAGCAAATGCAAAGTCTCTGTCATCATGTGCAGGTACACACATGATTGCTCCTGTACCGTAATCTGCAAGTACATAATCAGAAAGCCATATAGGAGTCTTTGCACCATTTAACGGATTGATGGCATATGAACCTGTGAATACACCGGTCTTTTCCTTATCCTGCATACGGTCTACATTAGACTTCATTGATGCATCATAAATATATTTTTCAACTGCTGCTTTAGTCTCATCAGTTGCAAGCTTTGAAGCAAGTGCATGTTCAGGTGCAAGTACCATAAATGTTGCTCCGTAGAGTGTATCAGGTCTTGTTGTATAGACTGTTATTGTCTCATCCATACCGTCAACCTTGAAATCAACCTCTGCACCATAGGATTTGCCGATCCAGTCTGTCTGCATCTTCTTAACCTTCTCAGGCCAGTCGAGCTTATCAAGATCAGCAAGAAGTCTGTCAGCATAAGCAGTAATCTTAAGCATCCACTGTCTAAGGTTCTTCTTTGTAACCTCGCTGTGGCAGCGCTCACATTTACCGTCTACAACCTCTTCATTGGCAAGACCTGTCTTACATGAAGGACACCAGTTAATAGGCATCTCCTTCTCATATGCAAGTCCATGCTCAAACATCTTAACAAAAATCCACTGAGTCCACTTGTAATAATTAGGATCTGTGGTATTAACTTCTCTGTCCCAATCGTATATTGCTGAAATCTCATTGATCTGCTTCTTGATATTAGCAACATTTTCAGCAGTTGAAATAGACGGATGAATTCCGTGCTTTATCGCATAGTTTTCTGCGGGAAGACCAAATGCATCCCAGCCCATCGGATGAATGAGATAGTATCCCTGCATTAACTTATAACGACTCCAAACATCAGATATTACATAACCCCTCCAATGTCCTACATGAAGTCCGTTACCGGATGGATAAGGAAACATATCAAGACAGTAATACTTCTCTTTCTTACCATCATCAACATTGACAGGATCCTTTTCCCATTTCTCATTCCATTTTCCCTCAATCAGCCTGTGATTGTATGATGTTGCCATTTTTATGGTCCTCCTTATATATTACTAATTATCATTCTCTAAGTCTTATCAATTACCAGCTTGTAATCGAATCTGAGATATTATATCACTTTTGTCAATGAGACACAAGAAAATGTATATTTTTTTGGTATATAACTTATTATAGAACAAAAAATCAACTGAAACTCTTTCACTCCCGAGTATTATTGTGAAACAATTAAAACAAGGCGCACAATAAAGTGCGCCCAAAATATTATTAATAATACTATTTCTTAAATGCAGGATCTGTAGGATCCCAAGTGTGTCCTGAACTAAGCTTAGCTGCTTCCGGTTTATCAAATGGTCCCGGATTCTTCTTATTGTTATATATCTCAACCTTTGTTCCAACCTTGCAGTTATCATATAACCACTTGCAGTCTCCGGCAGTCATTCTTACACATCCATGCGAAGCCATAGTTCCAAGCTTGTTATATGCACCTACATTCAATGATTTGTTATCTCTTTCTCTGTCATAATATACTGAGTGGAACAAAATATCTGTAGTCAGATGCATACACCACTGTCCCCAACAAGGACCCATAAGCTCATGCCAGCGAAGCTTGTCTTTTGTTGTAAATGTTCCCGTAGGCGTATCCTTTCCCGCAGAACAAACAAACGCAACTACAGGTATTGTATAACCCTTCAATCCATCCTTCGCATACACTGTGACGCAGCTGGCTGTACGGTTAACTCGTATAAAATATGATTTTTTCTGTTTCTTAGTAAGTTTCTTTCTTACATCCTGAACAAGCTGTGCTTTCTTATTAAAGTAATACTTGTATTTTCCAACATAATGCCATCCGGTGTAGCCCTCATAAGTTTTCTTATCGAAATAGTATCGTTTGCCATTCTCATCACGATACCAGCCTTTTGTAAGAACTGCATCTTCGCCAACAAGAAATACTTTTCCGTCAACACTATTGATACCCTTGTCCTCGACTCTCAAGCCATCTTTATTTCTGAAATAATATACTTTGTCATCTTCATCGATCACTCCACTCAATACATAGTGATCATCATCAAAGTAATAGGTCTTTTCCCCGATCGTCTGCATTCCGGTCTTGGTATATAGCTTTCCATTTTTATTGAAATAATATCTTTTTCCTTTTATCTTGTACCAGCCCTTGACCTTTTCTCCATCAACTATATAACTGGTCTTATTAGAATTCCATTCTCCATCCTCTTCGCTAGCATCTTCTGAAGCTTCCTCGCTTGTCTCTTGCGAAGGTGTTGCCTTTATAGAATTCGTGCCATCTGTAGCAGTTTTCTCTGTCTTTGCATCAGTAGTACCTTTATTCTCAGTAGTAGCGGTTTCCGTTGTAGTTTCCGTTGTTGCAGTCTCTGTTGTCACCGGTTTAGCATCTATCGTAATCTCTTTGGCAAGTGAATGAGATGACGATATTGCCAGGCCAAGTAACAAACCACTCATTAATAAAGCATTTCCCAAACTCTTTTTCATTTTAATAATGCCTCCAAATAAATCTAAAAAATCCATTCTCAAACAGTCGTACTCAATTATATTATTTGAAATCCACATTTTCAAGTAGTTTAAGCTATTTTACATAAAATTGTAAGAAATGCCCTATTTTTTTATCTTAATCCTTTTAACTGCACTATATTTACCAAACTTCTTGCCTGTTCCGGCATTTTTGTATGCACGTAACTTTACATAATATGTCTTTTTCTTTTTTAATTTCTTCAAAATGACAGAAGTGTTTAATACTGTTTTCTTCTTGGACTTTTTGAATTTTGAATTAGTTGAGTAAGTAATCTGATATCCGTCTGCATCGGATACAGCATTCCATTTTGCCGCAATTTTCTTTCCTTTTGAATTTTTAACTTTAAGCCCCATAACCTTGCCGGGAGCTTCAACTCCGGACATTCCTGCACGTTTCTGATACTGTGAAAATACCCATTTCCCGGCTTTTGAAAGATCTGAATCACTCCATCCGCTCTTTTTGGAGTTGCCGGCTTTTAAAAGTGCAGAAGATTCATCTTTATTACTAAGACTCCAGGCAAAATAGCTGATACCGTTTTCATCAAGAAGATCTAACCACTTTAAAGCCTCAGAAGTATCAATATTTCCGTTACCGCTTGCCTCTGACAAGCCGTATTCAGTCACCATTACAGGCAGGCCTTTATCAATTGATTTCTTAAGCTTATCCCTGTAACTGTCTTTGTGTGTTGCTGCATAGAAATGAAGCGTGTACATAACATTATCAAATGAAAGCGGAGAATCTGCCGCCACATCAACATCCTGTGACCATGTAGGAGTTCCCACTATCACTACCGCATCCGGGGCATTATTTCTTATCACCGGTATTATTTCATTGGCATATTTAGATATATCCGACCAGCTTGTTCCTCCATTAGGCTCGTTACATATCTCGTATAGTACATTATCGTATGAAGAATACTTTTCTGACATTTCCTTGAAAAATGACTTAGCTTCTTTCTTATATTTGTTAGGATTCTGATCATTTAATACATGCCAGTCAATTATTACATACATATCAAGCTCTGATGCAGCTTTGACACCCGTATCAATTCTATCTTTAAGAGTTTTTCTCACACTTTCCTGTGTCTCTCCCGCTCCCGCTTTATCACAATAGCCAAAATATTCAGTTGTGTACATCGCAAGCCTTATTGCATTTACACCATAATCTTCTTTAAGTGTGCTAAATGCGTCCTTAGAGATATAAGGATATCCGACATCCCAATTGATACCATGTGTACTTACACCATGTAGAGTAATATGCTCACCGGTCTTTGAACTTGTCAGATATCTTCCGGATACCTTAAGCGTACCATAATCGTTAACTCCCGCTGCCCTGCTTGTAAAACCAGACATAAAAATCATTATTGAAATGATCATTATTGATTTTAAAAAAAAGTTTTTCATAATATGTATCCTTCCTAAATCTTCCCTAAATCTTCGTTCTTCGAACTTGATTTGTTAACTATCATGGTAACGACTTTGCTAAGCTCGTACATCGCCCTTTGGGGCTCGTACTTGCTAAGCGTCGCTGCATACATGACCGTATTACAAATCTTCGTTCTTCGAACTTGATTTGTTAACTATCATGGTATCAGCTGACAAAATGTCCGTCTGACGCAAAGTAGTATGAAATGCCCTTTATCACTTGCACACCTTTTTGCATTACACCTTTTTTATTGAAGTAGTATTTCTTCCCGGAAATTGTCTGCCAGCCGGTCAGCATAACACCTTTCTTGTTGAAATAATACTTCTTTTTCCTTATCGTCTTCCATCCGGTTGACATAACGCCTTTCTTGCCGAAGTAATATTTCTTTTTCTTTATCGTCTTCAATCCGGTTGACATAACACCTTTTTTATCAAAATAATACTTCTTATTTTTAATCTTTTTCCAACCGGTAACCATTACTCCGTTATTATCAAAGTAATATTTTTTGCCGTCAATTGTCTGCCATCCCTTAACCGGAACTCCCTTCATATTAAAATAATACTTTTTGCCGTCAATTGTCTGCCATCCCACAGTAAGTAGAACTCCGTCAGTATCAAAATAATAGGTATTTTCTTCTATCTCCTGCCAACCAGTTAACATAACTCCATCTTTATCGAAATAATATGTATGAGCGCCTATCTCCTGCCATCCGGTCAACATAGCACCATTACTATCAAAATAATGTCTGCCGGAGCCTGTAATGTCCTGCCATCCTATTAACATAATTCCATTAGAATCAAAGAGATAAATGTTAATATTTATTTTAACGAGTCCCGTTACCATCTTACCTTCATTATTCAGAAAATATCTAAAGCCCTGATAATCGAGGAAGCAGCCCTTCTGCATAATACCTTTATTATTGAAATAATATCTTTCAGAATTAATCGTCTGCCAACCGGTTAACATAACTCCATTCGAGTCAAAATAGTATGTACTTCCTGATATATCCTTTAATCCGGTAACCGGTACACCATCGTTGTTCAAGTAATAGGTATTACCATTTTCACTGTAAAACTGATCTGTAACCAATGTTCCATCATTGTAATGAAGCACTGTTCCATCTTCTCTTATTATATCTCCATCAAATACAACACTTATTGATTTTTCTGCTTTATTTCCGCTCATCGTCTCAACAGTGACCTTCACCTCTCCCGGTGAAACAGCCTTGATCTTACCATTGATATCAATAAGCAGAATATTCTTATCACTGCTCTTCCATGAACGAATACGTTGATCGGTAGCATTTTCCGGTGAAATGTTAACAGATAACGTATCCTTATCATACACCTTTTCACCATTTGCCATCCTGATATATAATCTGTCAGGACCTTCAATAGTTATATCTTTGATTGGAATATTAAACGGATCCTCCGGCATTTCATATGAATGTATCTGTTGTTTTGTCAATCCATCGTCCATCTCATTGACATTTCTGGTACTGTACAGTAACGTATCATCATCCTTTGATAAACCGTATATATATTCATCCCCGTCCATTTCCGGTGTCAACAAAATCTTTTTCTTATCATCTGAGCAATTATATACGTACACATTTTTCTTATCATGATATACTATATAATTTTTACCCAATGCAAGCTTAGCGGCATTAACATAGTTCCAGGTGTCATCTTCGGTCAGAGAAAAATCTTTAAAAGTAACTCCGTCATTACTGTCCATGCCATCTCTGATACACAATTTCCCGTCACTGTTAATATAATAAAACTTTCCATCCTTGTAGAATATGCCGCTGTTTATATCATTCCAGAATGCATCTTTGAATTCTTTCCCTTCGCAATCTCTGTCCTTTCTTTCGATTACTCCGTGATTTTTAAAATCCGTCTCTCCCTTTAATAAATATTTGTGCTTAACATTGCCCAGTGTGTCCCATCCCGGATCATCCCAGGTACAGTCTACATAGTAGCTTTCATCACCTAAGGTTACCGTATTCCATATATGTGATTCATTAGAGGCAAATCCGACATTTTCTATACCAGCCTCTTCCATAAGGTACTTGTAAGCAAGTGAATATCCCTGGCAAACCGCTTTGCCATTAACCAATGCGCCATATATATCATAATCCGCTTCATCATACTTTGTCGTATTATTCTTCTTGTTTTCAAGATATGCTTCATAATCATACTGCATATGTAATGCGAGATAATCATGTAATAGTAACGCCTTATAGGCATCACTCATATTAGAAGTTATAGTCTTTGATATTATGCTGTCTTTGATCTCATCTATTTTACGCTGATCACTTTGGATCGCTGTTTTATCCACAGCCGTATATCCAACGGTAACATCCCTCTCTTCACCGTCAATCATTCTTTTTCCACGAATCGGCGACTGACACTCATAGAACCCCATACACTCAGTCACAATTTGCGTTCCGGATTCTCCGGAGAGATAGAACGATCTTACACCATATCCCTGTCCTACATAGAACAGCTCGGGATTACTGTTAACTACATCCGAAATAACATCCTTAAACTCTTCTTTCGAAAGAACAAATTCAGAAACCTCAACGCTTTCTTTGAAATTGATCATACTATTATATAAAGCCTCAGCACATGCCTGCTTACGTTCTTCCAAAGTTTCATCATTATTTTTCCTGATTTCCTGTGCTTCTAACTGTTGTTTAGTATCAGAAGAAGCCTCGTCCGAATCCAGATAAGCACTTATGTCTTCCTGACTAAATGAATAATCATACGAAGGAATTATTATATTACCTTCCTGAATAAGATTCATGTTTTCTTCTTCAATTACATAATCCTTGTCCATTGCATTTGCATTATTACCAACAATTACTGCTCCAGCCATACACAAACACAACATATACATAAGCACACGCCTTTTCATTATCAATCCCCTCCTGTTAAAAAAAGAGAACTTCATCCATTAAATGTTCAATCTAATCAATAAAGTTCTCTATATCTCGTTACATATTTATGACCGTCTAGTTATCTGAATTAGTCTGTGTGGGCTCTTCTGTCGACTTATCCTCTGTAAACATATCATATACACCGGTTTCGTTAGTGATAGCAGCACTGATTCTCTCAACCTCAGAAGATGGTTTATATTCAGTATCTTCCGGATAAAGAAAGCTGTGTAAATGCTTAACATTACTTAAGAGATCAGCCGGAACAACCACACTTCCCTTCTGCTTACCCAGATTAGGAGTTGTATTAGACAAAGGAAATCCGATGTTATCACCCAATTCATAACTAAAGGTGCTCTTAGCCAGAGACAAAATTTCTGTCTTAGACATATTAGTAGCAACTAATGGTATGATCTCATTTAACATATCATTGAGTGTAGAAAGATCCGACTGTTTAGCTTTCTTGATCATTGCAGAAACGACTTTACGCTGTCTCTGTGTACGTTCAAAATCACCATTACCAACCTTACGTATTCTGGCATAGGCTGTAGCCTGTGTACCATTTAACACCTGCTCTCCCGCAGACCATACACCCTCAGATGCAATACCGGTAACCCTTACCTGCTCCTCAATGTTATGATTAAGATTATTAAGTTCTTTCTCTTTAACGTTGATAGTTACTCCTCCTAAAGCATCGATAGCCTTAGCAAGTCCGGCAAAATCTACAGAAACATAATCAGTAATATTAAGATCTAAGTTCTTATTAAGAGTCTCAACTGAACAAGTCGGTCCACCTAATATATATGCATGTGTAACCTTCTGTGTTCCCGCTCCTTCTTTGGCTATCTCAAGGAAACAGTCCCTGTATACCGATGCAAGTTTAACTTCCTTAGTCTCATTGTTAATGCTTGCAATGATGATCGCATCACTGTGCCCCGTACCGGCCTTATTCATATCTCCGCCTTCGCGGTTATCAAGACCAAAGAGAGCAATAGTCTTATACTTATCTGACATAACTTCTGTCACAGCATCACTTACATCAATATCCTCTTGTTCGGCCTCCTCATCTACCACCATATCAAGCTTACTGTTAACGTAATACCAGCCAAATCCTACTAATAATCCAATAAATACCAATACTTCTATTAATAAGATCAATCCCAATTTCTTGTTTTTCTTTCTACGTGCCTTACTCATTAAATATATCCTCCTGCCTGCAAGTAATTACTCAACAGTAACCGACTTTGCGAGATTTCTCGGCTTATCTACATCCAGTCCCTTAGCTACGGAAACATAATATCCGAATAACTGAAGTGGAACAACCGCAAGTGACGGAGTAAAGCAAGGATGAGTATTCGGAATATATACTGTGAAATCAGCAGTATCCTCCATTACATAATTACCCTTATTGGTCAAGGTGAATATATATCCGCCTCTGGTTCTTACCTCAACAATATTACTTATCATTTTTTCATAGAGATCAGGCTGAGTAACTACAGATACAACCAATACTCCATCTTCAATGAGCGATATTGTACCGTGCTTAAGTTCTCCGGCTGCATATGCTTCTGAGTGAATATAAGATATCTCCTTAAGCTTTAAGGAACCCTCTAAAGATGTAGCATAATCACAGCCTCTGCCTAAGAAGAATACATCCTTGGCATTGGCATACTTACTTGCAAACCATTGAATTCTTTCCTTGTCACCAAGAATTTCCAATATCTTATCCGGAAGTTTCTTAAGCTCATCTACCATTTCCTTCATCTCATCTTCGGAAATAGTACCCTTCACATCTCCGAATAATAATGCAAGCAG
>CAMHMG010000109.1 GCA_946186175.1 uncultured Clostridia bacterium
GCTTCTCAGTTACAATATAAGCTATGATTAGTGTTCAAACGTGCAAGCACGTTGACACACTAATCATAACTTATATTGACTGTGAATAGTAACATTTTATCACATATTGTTTTCAAATTGTTTTTTTTAACGTCATAATTTGTTCATAATTATATTTTATATTATCTACAGTAACCTTTTTATAATTTTTTCATTAATTCTCCCTTATACTTATACAGAAAGAGACCCATGTAACACCGGGTCTCTTTTTTCGTGCTGATATTCTTTAATTACTCTCGTTGAGCATTCTATCAAACTCAGCATCCATCTCCTTAGAAGGTTTCTCCGTAACAAGTGATACAATTACAATAAATACAAGACTTACCACGAAACCGATTGCCAATGAATATAATCCCGTATATGAACCCAAAGTTACTTTGATTGCCTTACCTGCTTCATCGACAGAATTGATGATTTTGAGGTAATCCCATAACATAACAGTCAATGCACCGGAAATAATACCCGCTACAGCGCCGGGAAAATTAACTCTCTTCCAATAAAGTGAAAGCAGAACGGTTGGTCCGAATGCTGCACCAAATCCCGCCCATGCGTTAGATACCAGACCCATTACAGAGCTGTCCGGATTAAGCGCAATAATATATGCAAGAACTGCAATAATAATAACCGTCAAACGTGAAACGGCAAGAACTGTAGAATCCTTGGCATCCTTCTTGATAACACCCTTAAACATATCCTCTGCAACCGCAGATGCAGATACAAGCAACTGAGAATCCGCTGTAGACATGATGGCAGCAAGTATTCCACACAAGAATATTCCACCTATAAAATCTAAGCTGTAATGTTCTATAAACAACTGCTTGATCATTTCAATAAATACATTTTCCGAAGTGATATTAGCAAAATCACCTTCACCCAATATATTAGGAAACAGGTATGCACGTCCGACAATTCCGATTATTACGGCAAATGTAAGAGATAATGCAACCCATACTATCGCAATGGCTTTAGATTTGTTAAGCTCTTTATCACTTGAAACAGCCATGAACCTTACGAGAATATGAGGCATTCCGCAATATCCAAGTCCCCATGCAAGTTGTGAAATGATATAGACTGCTGAAACATTTTTTCCCGAATCCTGCATTATATTCAAATATGAACTTGCTCCACCGGCAACTCCGGACTGATTAAGAAGTGATGTTATATTACCCGGACCGACTATTGCATATGCAATAATAGGAACTATTAAAACCCCTACAAGCATAAGAGTTCCCTGAATAAAGTCAGTGGTACATACAGCCATGAACCCGCCAAGAAATGTATATATCAATATAACCAACGCACCTATTGTAAGCGCGATCCTATAATCCATTCCAAACACAGAGGCAAAGAGCTTTCCGCCGGCAGTAAGTGATGAAGCTGTATAAACGAGAAAGAAAATGATAATTACAATAGAAGAAATAATAAGCAATATCTTCTTCTTGTCATGAAATCTGTTCTCAAGATACATAGGCAGAGTAAGTGAATTATTAGCTATGATAGTATATCTTCTTAATCTTGATGAAATGAACAGCCAGTTAAATACAGTTCCTATAAAAAGTCCAACTGAAATCCATGCCTGTCCTGTTCCAAATGCATATACACTTCCCGGAAGTCCCATCAAAAGCCATCCGCTCATATCCGACGCCTGTGCAGATAGTGCAGCCACCCAGCCATTAAGATTACGTCCTCCCAGAAAATAATCTTCTGAATTTTGGGTCTGACCTGCATATTTGGCACCAATAACAATCATTAATAACATATAAGCGCCAAATGCTATCAATACCCAGATAATTGAATTAACCATTGTTGTATTCTCCTTGCAAATAAATTAATAAGATAGGCTATTGCGAAACTCTATATTTTCTTCTTAGAGTTGTGCATATTATATAGCTCCATTACAGACACGCAGCACAAGGCATGCCCTGTCTCTAAGCTCATGTTCCATTCGCTAAGAGAGAGGGGATCTCGCTCCGTCTACGGCGTAACGGTACATAATGCACCCAAATACGGTGCATACCAAGTAGGTGCATGACACTAGAACTCACTGTGTTCGTTAAGTGTCATTGGAACTACCGACGCCTGCGCCAAGGTCTGCTAATGGATGCTATATGTAATATGCACAACTCATATACACTTTTCAATGAGTTTCGCAATTGCCTAAAATTAATAGAACTTTGAAATAAGTCCTTGTATAAAATATCACAAAGAGAGATAAAATGCAAAAAAATATGAAATAAGAAAATTTCTAGTGACAAAAGCAGGAAAACCACTTATAATTATACAGTCATTTCTAAAAATCAATAACATATCTTATCAAACGATGCGCAAGCTCTGCTTTCACTTGATAAGATAACAATACGGAGGATATTTATTATCATGGACATTTTGTCGATTCTTCAATTACTAGGTGGTGTTGGTCTCTTCCTATACGGAATGAGTCTTATGGGATCATCCCTAAATAAGCTGGCCGGATCGGGCCTTCAGAGAATACTTGAAAAATTGACCACGGGTAAAAACAAAGTAGCCGGATATATCAAAGGCTGGGGACTTGGTACAGGGGTTACAGCAATAATTCAAAGTTCAGCTGCCACTACTATCATGCTTATCGGTTTTGTCAATGCCGGTATCATGAAGCTTGCCCAGGCAATCCCCGTTATTATGGGATCTAATGTCGGCAGTACGGTTACAGCACAGATCCTGCGTCTTGGTGATCTTGGATCAGACAATATATTTCTTCAGTTATTAAAACCTGCATCTTTTGCTCCTATGCTTGTCGGAATCGGTGCATTTATCGTACTTTTTTCAAAAAAGAAACAGATCAAGAATATCGCCGGGATTTTGGTAGGACTTGGCATCCTGTTCTACGGAATGACAACAATGGAGGCTGTGTTTGCACCATTGAAGGATTCACCTGCATTTCAGAATGCATTTGTATCATTTAAGAATCCATTAATAGGTATATTAGCAGGCCTTGTAATAACAGCTACCATTCAGAGTTCTAACGCCTCTATAGGTATTCTGCAGGCGTTATCGGCAACCGGAAGTGTGACCTATGCTTCAGCATTTCCTATTATTGTCGGTGCTAATCTTGGTAAATGTATGACTACCATATTAGGAGGAATCGGAGGCAACAAGAAATCAAAACGTCTTGTGCTTTCCTATATACTGTTCAATCTTTTTGGTGCGCTCATATTCTGCACTGTCATTTATTCTATATATTACACAGTCGGAATAGGCTTTTTCGACAATTCGATCAATCGAGGTGGAATAGCTAATATTCACTTTCTTTTCAATTTCCTTACAAGTGTAATATTGCTTCCATTCTCACAAAAGCTAAGCACTTTAACCGGAAAGATTATAGGTGAGGATGAGATATCTAAGACAGACAAACAGCTTGCGACTTTAGATGATATGCTCTTGAATACTCCTACAATAGCTCTTGAACAGTGTAAGAATGTTATAGCAGCTATGGCTGATGCCATCTATGAGAATTATCATCTATCAACAGGATTGATATATAACTATGATCCTGAGAAATTTGAACAGCTCGAAGAAAATGAGAGTTTTATTGATCAATGTGAAAGTGCTCTTTCCTCATATATCGTTAAGATCAATTCCAAACGTCTTTCTGCAGATGACAGACTTGTTGTTGCGGAGATATTAAATTCTGTCAGCGACTTTGAGAGAATGGGCGATCACTGTATGAATATCTATTTTGTCGCACAGGACAAGAATGAACAGAATATTCACTTCTCTCCTGCCGGACATTTCGAAGTAGATACTATTATCAATGCTGTTGATAATATCCTAAAGACAACCTTTGACAGCTTCAAGAATGATGACTCGTCTGCTGCTCTTAGAATTGAGCCGATGGCAGAGACAATCGACAGACTTAAGGAAATTATCAAGAATCACCACGTAGAAAGACTTCAGACGGGCGATTGTGGTATTGCAGGCGGTATATCTTTAGTTGATCTTGTAACAAGCTTTGAACGTATCGCTTCGCATTGTGCCAACATCTCTCTTCACATAGTTAAACGCGTTGACAACACTAAGGACTTTGATGAGATGCACGGTCACACTAACGACAGCTTCAGTGAGGAATACAAAGCCTTGTATCACTATTATGAATCCCTCTATGTGTCACCGGTCATCAATGAAAATCAGGCTCTGCTTGCTGAGGCAGCATACAGAAGCAGGCAGGATGCTTTGTCTGAGCCTGAACAGGCAGACAAGAAACATAGCAAGAAGAGTATCGGCAAAAAATCCGATAAGAAAACTGATACCAAACATTCTGAAGAAAAGAATTCTGAATCAAAAAATCATGACAGAAAGGACATGGGTACAAAGACTTCAAAGGATATAGACATAAAGAATGCCGAAGATAAAAGTGCCAGGAATGCAGATGCTAAAAACACAGAAACCAAGAGTTCTAAGAACTCAGACTCTAAGAATGAAGATATAAAGAACGCTAAGGACTCAGCTACAAAGAACTCTAAGAATGCAGACTCAAAGAATACGGATACAAAGAGCTCTAAGAACGCAGACTTAAAGAATACGGATACAAAGAGCTCTAAGAATGTAGATACAAAGAACGCAAAGGACTTAGACACCGTAAATATTGACTCAAAAAATACAGATACCAAGAATTCTAAGAATTCAGGTAACAAACAAACTGCAAAACAAACCGGCAAACAAAAACATAAGAAATCAGTCAAAAACAAGAAAAGAAAATAAAACTCAATCCTTACTCTCTATTAACAAAGCTGTCCCCTCTCCGACATGGAAGCGGGCAGTTTTTTCTTTTATTTCATTACTGACGGTAAGCGCCGGTCCCTTAGGGATCCTTGCATTACTAAGAGGGTAGGCAACACCTTCTAAGGTTACATCAGCAATATATGGGGTTACAGGAATAATGGATACATATTTGCCCCACTGCTGCTCTCTATCAATAACGCGCTCATTAGGACCTTTCTCGCCGTCAATAAGGCATATCCTGTTATTGGTATCAACGATTACACAATCAATACCCTTGTCATTTGAACATATCAAAAGATCCATATTAGCGAGCAAATGATCTATTCTGTAACCGGTTGCTCCAAGCATTGTTATATTTGTAGCACCATAATCCTCTGAATAAATAATTGCAAGCTCTGAATCGGTCAGATCCTTTTCTCTTGGAAACCTGATGATTCTTGCATCCAGTTCACCTGCTTTAATACGTTCGTCATACAGGTTGACCAGATCACTTGATACAGTATCAAAATCACCGATAATAAGATCCGGTTTGATACCCAGTTGATCAGCATAATATAGTCCTTTATCAACAGCAAAGACCTTATCATACGATAAGGTCTCAATATATTCTTTGGCAAAAGGAATATCAAGATATCCCCCGGATATAACAAGTACATGAAACATAACCATTCACCTCATAATTATTATATTAATCTATTTCATTATTTTCAAAAATTTCCTGACATTCTCTTCTTTGTCACCCTTAAATACAGCCGAGCCTGCAACAATTACATTAGCCCCTGCTTCACCTACTGTCTTCACATTATCATGTCCTATTCCGCCATCAACCTGCAGATACATATCTTCCTTTCCGGCTTTAACTATAATATCATGAACTGATCTTAACCTGTCAATTGATGCTTCAATGAACTTCTGTCCGCCAAAGCCCGGATAGACACTCATCACAAGGATCATTTCTACATCATTAATATATTTCTCTATTACTGATACATCAGTGTCGGGACTGATTGCAAGACCGGCCTTAATTCCGTGTTCATGTATCTTATCGAGCGTCTCTGATACATTCTCACAGGCTTCATAGTGAACGGTTATCATATCCGCCCCACTTGCAGCAAATTCATCAATATATCTTATCGGTTCCCTGATCATCAAATGCGCATCCAAAAATGCATCAGTAATTTTCCTCACCGAACTGATCACAGGTATGCCAAACGAAATATTAGGCACAAACATACCATCCATCACATCAAGATGTATCCACTGTGCTCCGGCATGTACTACTGCTTTAATATCATTTCCCAAATCACAAAAATCAGCTGACAGTATCGATGGTGCCAAAATATTCATAACAAATACTCCTCATGTATAACATAATATTAAAATCTCAACTAATACTTACGCCTGTCCTTTAACTCTTCAAAAAACAGCTTATAATTATCGTATCGGTCTTTCGATATCTCACCTTCTGCTACCGCATCGATCACACCACATTCCTTCTCACCGATATGGTTACACCCGCGGAATTTGCAGTATTTCTCATGTTCCTCAAATTCCAGATAGTAATCCTTTAGCTCATCGGCTTCAATGTCATACAACCCAATATTGCTAAATCCCGGTGTATCCATCAAAAATGTATTCTCCGCTATGGGAATAAGCTCAGAGTGTCTTGTAGTATGCTTGCCTCTCTCTATCTTTCTGCTTATCTCCCCGGTATCCATATTAGCATGTGGATTTAACATATTCATAATAGATGATTTGCCTACTCCTGATGGTCCGGCTAAGGTTGTTATCTTTCCCCTGAGGCACTCATAAAGCACCTCAAGCCCATCCTGTTTCTTAGTGCTTGAAAAGATCACCTTATACCCGGCATTTTCATAAATAGTCCTGTAAGTGCTGCAAAGCGTTTCATCAGCCAGATCCGACTTATTAAAACAAATGACAGTCGGAACCTTCTGCTTCTTCATCATGATCAGAAATCTGTCGAGCAGATTATAGTTAGGTGTAGGACTTAGCACGGCAAACACAACAAGCGCCTGATCAACATTAGCGACAGCAGGCCTTATCAATTCACTGCGACGTTCCAAAATCCTGTCAATGTTTCCGATATGATTGTCAGGATCGATTATGCTCATAACAACATCATCACCGACCAAAGGCTTAACCTTAATATTTCTAAGGATACCTTTTGCCCTGCATTCGTATATCACATCATCAGAATATACATAGTAGAAACCACCTATTCCCTTAATGATCTTTCCCGTAATCACATCCATATATTACTGCTCCACAGTTTTTAATTTGGCCTGTAAAGTAGATGTAAAGCTTGAGGTGATATCTGCTCCGGTATCATCCTGAACACTGTAGAGCAGACTAATATTATCTTTGCTGGCAAGATCACATGATGCTATGCTTGAACCGTCAAGCGGAAGACTCGCCTCATCATACCAGTCATTAATTATAGGATAAGTTGTATCACCAACCTTAAGTGTAACCGTTATCTTAACAAGCTTTCCTTCAGGGAATTCATATCCACTATTACTTATCAAACCTGAGAATGATGCAGAATAAGTCGTCTTAACCGGCTTCTTACCCTTGCTGATCGTTATATCAATCTTAGTTTCTTCCTTGACCTCTGTGCCGGAAGCAATGCTCTGTGAGATAACCTTTCCCTCTTCAACGCTGTCACTGTATTCCTGTGAAACATTGCCTAGTTTGAGCTTAACACCGGTAAGAGCACTTTCTGCTTCTGTTACGGTCATCTTCTTAAGATCAGGTACTTTAGCAACTTTGACTTCCTTACCTTTACTTACAACAACCTTAACCTGAGTTCCCTCACCTGCCTGACTGCCTGCCTCAGGAGACTGACTGATTATATGATCTTCCTCAACCTCTTCACTGTAATCATTATCCTCAACAACTTCAAAGCCAGCTGCCTCAAGTATTGACTTAGCTTCACTTAAGGTCTTGCCTACTACGTCAGGAACTGATTCTTTCTTCAGTCCCTTACTGATAACAAGTGTAACCTTATCATCTTCCTTAAGTTCAGTACCTGATTCTATACTCTGGCTGGCAACCTTGCCCTCTTCAAATTTGTCAGAATAATCTCTCTCTATGATATAAGAGATATTCATATCATCTAACTGTTTAGTAGCCTCTTCTTCAGAATAACCTATAAGATCAAGCATTTTATTGACAGTTTCCTCTGTAGTCGCAGCCTCTGTTGTAACTTCAGTTGTAGCTTTTTTGTTCTTTTTAAATACTCCGGTAATTGAAATGAGCGCAACAATAATGATAATACCGATAATAACGGTAGCAGCTATTGCTCCTATAGTTATCATCTTCTCTACCTTTGTATCGATCTCATCCTCGTCATCTTCTTTACCTTCGAATAACGGCTTACCGTCGTCCTTCTCATCATCATATTCAAACTCTTCATCATACAGACTGTTAAGAGCAGCCTTAGCCTCCTCTAATTCCAATCTGTTATGATTAACCGGAAATACCGATGGTCCGGGAGCTGCTGCGCCGCCTGTAACACCGGCAGCATTCTTAATCGCATTAAGTTCATCCGATGATATCTGTATAGTAGGCGCATTTGACGGAACCATCACACTTGAAACGCCCACCTCTGCATTGGGATCCATTGCAATCTTTCTAAGATCCGCAAGCATTGCATTAGTTGTTAGATATCTCTGTTCCGGTCTCTTCTGTGTAGCCTTTAATACAATTTTCTCTAAACCTACAGGAATGTCCGGATAGTACTCTCTAGGCGGTATTATCTCACTTTGAATATGCATAAGTGCAACAGTGACATTATTCTCACCCTCAAAAGGAACTCTTCCTGTAAGCATTTCATATAGAGTAATACCAAGTGAATAAATGTCAGAGCGCTCATCAGAAAATCCTCCTCTTGCCTGCTCGGGAGAAATATAGTGAACGCTGCCCATTGCTGTTGAAGCTATTGTATTAGAGGTAGCTGCCTTAGCAATACCAAAATCAGTCACTTTGAGTGTTCCATTCTTAGAAACAATTATATTCTGAGGCTTTATATCACGATGAATGGTGTGATGTTCATGTGCAACCTCAATACCTGAACATATCTGAATAATGAAATCTAAAGCTGTCGCATAGTTAAGTCTGCCGTTCTGCTGTATATACTCCTTGAGTGTGATACCCTCGACAAGCTCCATTACTATATAATAGTATCCGCTTTCCTCACCTACATCAAAAACATTAACGATATTAGGATGTGAAAGACCCGCAGCTGACTGAGCCTCCATTCTGAATTTACTGACAAAGCTCTTGTCATCAGAGAACTCCGGTTTCAATACTTTCATTGCAATATATCTGTTAAGGACATGATCCATTGCCTTATATACAACAGACATGCCGCCCGACCCTATCTCTTCTGTTATCTCATAACGATTCTGAATTATCATTCCTGGTTCAAACATATTCACACCTCATTCACTGTTTGTTCAATAACTACAACACCTATATTATCTTTACCACCATAATAGTTGGCTCGCTCAATCAATTCCTCACAACATCTGTCCATATGCTTCTGTCTTTTGATTATCATCTCTATCTCATCATCCTCGACCATGTTAGTAAGCCCATCTGTGCATAACAGAATCCTATCGGATTGCAACAGTTCTACCTCGAAGAAATCCGGCACTGCCTCTCTTGCCGTTCCCATAGCTCTTGTTATTATATTCTTCTCCGGATGGAATCTTACCTTCCTTCGTTCAAGCTGTCCTGTTCTTATCAATTCTTCGACAAGAGAATGGTCTAATGTTATCTGTCTTATCTCATCGCCTATAACGTATAACCTGCTGTCTCCGATATTAGCAACATACAATTTGTTCTCGACGATCACCGCCACAACAAATGTTGTTCCCATTCCACGCAGTTCCACGTGATCAGCTGACATCTGAAAAAGCCGGTCATTAACTTTTGATATTCCTGTTTTAATAATTGTAATGGGATTAACATAATCACATTCTTTTATATAATCAACAAACCATGATACCGCATGTGCAGAAGCATAATCTCCTGCTTTATGACCGCCCATTCCATCAGCAACAATGTAAAGATTCGGGAGATTGCCGATGCTCTTATCTGAGAAAAATATGCAGTCCTGATTCATAGCTCTGCACATTCCGATATCAGTTTTTCCGTATGATACCATCGAAAACCTCCTTTTACTAATACTTTCACAAACTCAATTGTTAATCTTATCACACATAATCTCAAAAAGCAAGACGAGGACAAAAACAATAGGGTTGTTTCATAATCGAATTTTAGAATCAGAGCCTGTAAAATCTCCTATG
>CAMHMG010000110.1 GCA_946186175.1 uncultured Clostridia bacterium
GATTAAGCTTCGATGATTTCTTTCTTGTTATAGCTTCCGCACTTCTTACATACTCTGTGAGGAACCATTAACTCACCACACTTAGAACACTTAACCAAAGTTGGAGCTGTCATCTTCCAGTTAGCTCTTCTCTTATCTCTTCTACCTTTTGAAGATTTGTTCTTTGGACATATTGACATTATTCACACCTCCTTAAATTGATTGAAGATATCACTAAAAACTGCCATTCTTGGATCCGGAACCGTCTGGTCACAGTCGCATGTACTCTTATTCAGATTGGTCCCACACACTTTACAAATCCCCTTGCAATCCTCTTTACAGAGAACCGATGAAGGAAGTATTGTGAATAACTCATCCAAAACGAGCCTGTCTACATCCAGATTACAGTCTTCAATATAACTTGTATCATCTGTTTCCGAAGAATCATCTATATACACTTTATTAAGAGCAACATTAACTTTTCTCTTAATTGATAACTCATATTCACCTTCTACTTCCGAAAGACACCTGCTACAACTTCGAACTGTACCGATTACCGGATTACAGTCAAGCTCAACAATATCCTTCGCAATACATGTGATATTAATCTTAAATGATCCTTTACTGATAACAGTAATCTCTTCTCCAAAAAATACTTCATTCAAATCAGAAAGGACTGCATCTACCGTTAAAGAATTACCAACTGAAGATAAAACATCAAAAAAGTTAACTATCATAGATATTCTCCTAAACTCACACGTCGAATATTATACATATAAACAAATACTTTGTCAACATACTTTTTTAAATAATTATTATGATATAATGAGCAAAGCAGCCGATTTGCACACTTGTGTGCAAAATCGGATATTTTGCGAATGGACACATGGAGACGACAGTCGACATGAAATAAAATCAAAATAATCTTTTCAAAAATATATTATTATTTTATAAGCTGTAATGTCTCTCTGGCAATTGCAAGCTCTTCATTAGTAGGAATTACATAAACTTTAAGCTTAGAATCAGCGGTAGAAAGCATTATTTCTTCGCCTCTTCTTTTGTTAGCCTCTTCATCGAGCTCAAAACCTAAATATCCCAAATATCCACAGATCATCTTGCGTACAGTAGCATTATTCTCGCCAATTCCGGCAGTAAATGCTATTGCATCAACACCATTCATTGAAGCTGTATATGAACCAATATACTGTGCTGCGCGATAAGCAAACATCTCCAATGCAACTGTAGCTCTTTCATTGCCCTCATTACTTGCTGTCTCGAGATCTCTAAAATCACTTGATACTCCTGAAATACCATCTACACCTGACTTCTTGTTGAGAATATTGATAACTTCATCTAATGATTTGTCAAGTTTAGCTGAAAGATATTGAACGACAGCAGGATCTATGCTTCCGCTTCTTGTACCCATTATAAGTCCGTCAAGAGGTGTAAAGCCCATACTTGTGTCAACCGAGCAGCCATCCTTAACAGCTGTAATTGAAGAGCCGTTACCCAGATGACATATTATAACCTTAGAAGGTCCGCTTTCCTTGCCAATTATCTGTAACAACCTTTTTGAAACAAAGCTGTGTGAGGTTCCGTGAAAGCCGTACTTTCTGACCTTGTAATCATTATAGTACTCATAAGGAAGTCCGTAAAGATAAGCTTTCTTAGGCATAGTCTGATGAAATGCGGTATCAAATACGGCTACCATCGGTGTTTCAGGCATTAATGCACGACATGCAGATATTCCGATAAGGTTTGCAGGATTGTGTAATGGTGCAAGATCATTACATTCTGCAATTGCTTCTATTACATTGTCATCTATAACTACCGACTTCGCAAACTTTTCACCGCCGTGAACTATACGATGACCAACAGCACCAATCTCTGTTAAATCCTTAATAACTCCATGATCATCATCTGTCAAAGCTTGAAGAACAAAAGAAACTGCCGTCTTATGATCGGGCATATCTACACTCTCTTCAAACTTATCTTTTCCCATAGGGTTATGAGTCAGTTTTCCATCTATTCCTATTCTCTCACATAATCCTTTAGCAATTACTTCTTCTGTGTCAGAATTAATCAACTGATATTTCAGTGATGAACTTCCACAATTGACTACAAAAATATTCATTTTAGTCCCTCCCATTGATATATTATTCTTTATTATCACTTCCGTCATCTAATCTCACCTGATGACGACCGTGTTCCTTCGCATAATACATACACCAGTCTGCTCGTTTTAAAAGTTGTTCAGTGTCATCACATGGATTGGGATAAGATGTTAATCCTACACTGACACTCAATGGTATATCTTTATCATTATAAGTTATAATCTGTTCGCATAACTTTTCAAATAATCCGCGTATTATAGGTTCTGCAGCTTTAATGTCTCTGTCAGGAAGCACAGCAACAAACTCCTCACCGCCATATCTGCATATAAATCCTTCGTGTTCATCAATATAATCATCAGTCACAGAGGCTACACGTTTAATAACCTCATCACCAGCTAAATGTCCATATGTATCATTGACGTTTTTGAATTTGTCGATATCAAAAAGTGCTACGCTCATACAACCATTATTATCAACTATCTTTGATGCTGTCTCTTTAAATAGCTGATTAAAGTATATTCTGTTATTAATGCCTGTAAGACCGTCCGTTCTTGCCATATGCTTCATATCGTTATACATCTTTGCATTTCTTATCGCAATATCAGATTGGGCGATTACCGAATTATAGAAAGACATATTATCGTTAAATAGCCCCACACGATTATCACCTATCATAAACAATCCGTATATGTCATCATTTACACCTAAAACCTTAACATATACTGAGTTGATGAAAAAACCACTAAGAAAAGGCATTTCTATATTAATGTTATCATTAATAGACTTTTCATAACATTTAGCACTTATCATTGAATTATATATGTCTTCAATATTATCTTTAATAGTATTATCCATGTCACCTTTTTTTGATTTAACAACATAGTGACGATGTTTGTTATGATATACATTTCTCCTGATATAAACAGCGCAAAATACATGATTTCTAACATTCATTACAGAGTCAACAATACGTTCAGAAATATCAGGAACATCAAATGAAGAAGCAATATGCATCAATATTTCTTCCTGTACCTTCATTTCCTCATTAGCTTCCTTGATAACTTTGTTAGCCCGTTTTAATTCATTCTTTTGGTAATTGAGCTGATCATTAGTATTCTGAAGTCTTTTCTGCATATTGAGAATGTTTTCATTCTTTTCAACAATATTCTCAACTTTCCTTTGTTCTTTGAATAATTCTTTGTCTTTAAGTTCAATATACTCATAGAATATAAATGCATTACCGACAAGAACAAGTCCTATAATTACAGCCGAAAACAGCATAGGGAACCAATCATTATCGTTAAATGCTACCATCTTAATAAAGATCATAATAAAGGCCAGACCTTCTAATACGCCGACACGAAGCAAGATACTAGCCCTATCATTAAAGTCAAACGCCAAGATAAGGTCAAACGAAAACATCATAAGCATAGCATATATACTTGTACCAGAATAATCAGTAACATTCGTAAAAATAATCATTATACAACAAAATATGCATTGAATAAGTCTTATCGCTCTAAGAATATAAAGATTATCAAAAGAATTATGTACTGCCAAAAATCTTTCAATCATTGAACATAACAATGAAAATACAATCATTATAATTGTATTAGTCCAAGAAAGATTCATATGAATTAATTGTACCGAAACCCTTTGTATGATAAACAACAAAAATACATAATGATGTATCATCTGGATTCTTTTTTGAAATTTTGAAACAACATCAATATTCATTATGCAAACCCTTTCATTTTACAAAACATTCTATTGTTCCCAGTATAGATCAATTTTCGAACCTTCATAAATTGGTCCCAGATAATTAGCCTGTACGCCATCAACCTGCTGTATAAGTTTTGTACCGCCTACATTCTTCAGGTCAAAATCATATTTGTCAAATATATCAATAAATACATAGCTTGATTTACCGGAAAGTGTGACAGGAGTATCGTTGACCATCAAATGAATATCATGAGGTTCTTCACTAATACTTTGCTCCTGTCGGGCATTCTCCTGAACCATTTTATCTTCTTTTATATTATTCTTTTTCTTTTTATCCTTCTTAGATTTTCTTTTTAAAGAAGATTTATTGTTAGAAATTACTGAATTATCACTATCGGCTTTCTTCATGGAACTGTCTGAGTTTTCACCGTCTGTTTCTTTCGCTGCACTATCTGACATTTCACTGCTGTATTCTTTTGTAAAACTATCTAAATCCTCACTGTCGGATTCCTTCGTAGTACTATCTAAGTTTTCACCACCGGTTTCCATCGCAGCACTATCTAAATTTTCACCACCGGATTCCATTGCAGCACTATCTAAGTTATTACCACCGGTTTCCATTGCAGCACTATCTAAGTTTTCATTGCCTGCTTCCTTAATTGTATCATCAGTGTTCTCACTATCAGCTTCATCCAGCTCGACTTCTTCTTCTGTGACATATTTTTCAGCTAAATATATATCTTCACGATCGATCCATGCAACATTAAAGTTCTCATATATCTTAGTATCCGCATTAGCTCTTGCACCATTAACGAAAACTTCATGCGGCGTTTCTATATCCATGAACTGCATAAGCTGAGTCAAAGTATAATAACTTAGTATTTCAATCTCATCACCGTCATTTAACTCATAAGAGCCTGATTCAAGCTTGCCGTTAACAGAAGCATAACGTGGACATTCTACAATAATATCATTGACATTAAACTTGATCGAATTACTAAGATCAACAACATTTTCAAGTAACGCCGTGGCATCTTCTCCCTTAGTTGAAACCTTGATCTCAACCTTGTCACCGGCCTGTATCAGATGGTTCATACCGGCCTCACTATCATTTAACAATATCTCACAAGCTTCTCCGTTACAGCCTCTGATAAACTTCTTCTTACCATTAATAGTATAGTTGATATCTGCTCCTCTCTTCGGAAAGACATCATCATTATTCAATCCGTAAGCCATAGCTGCATCAAATACCGTTAACTTGTCATTATCATATAGTTTGACTCTTTCTCCATTGACAAAAAGATATATGAACCTGTTCTTCTGTTCATAATAATTAAGACATATACCGATAGGTGTGACAAGCAAAGGATCCTTAACTACATCATCAACCATAATGTTGATATTACCAAGAACCTCTTCACCTCTAAGTCCGACTCTCTCAGGAGGAAGACCTAAATGTTTGGCTAACTTCTCAATATATCCCGGCATCTTGCCACCACCGCCGACAACAAAAGCCGCTGCAACCGACTTGCCGCCATTTAATTCTATAATACGTTTCGCAGTCTGTTCCGTTATCTCGTCCAATAAAGGATCAAGTTTCTCGAATACCTCTTCAGGAGTTATCTTATGTGGAACGCTTAATATATCTTTATAAGTGAGTGGTTTCTTGGTTACACCGATCATTTTGATTGTTTCTGCTGTATCAAAATCTACAAGATATTCTCTAATAAGCGTTTCTGTTAATTCATCTCCGGCCTTGGGAAGCATTCCGTATCCAATGATACTTCCATCTTTCGTGATGGATATATCGGAGGTGCCTGCCCCTACATCAACAAGAGCTATATTAAGTAGTCTATAATTCTCAGGAATAGCAACCAATATAGCGGCAATAGGCTCCAATGTCAGATTAGCTACTTCTAAGCCTGCCATCTCGACTGCCGCATAGAGACTATCAACAACCTCTTCAGGTAAAAATGTAGCAAGAACATCTGCACTTATTTTATGTGCTTTCTGCCCTTCAAGATTACCTATCACATAATCATTGAGATAATATTTGATAACGGAATACCCTACACAAAAGAATTTGTCGTTAGTATCTTTCTCTTCTAACATCTTCTCATGAGCCTGTTCAACACCCATGATCTCAATTGAATGTATATACTCCTGATTAACGGAAGTAAGCTCAGGAAATTCATAGAATCCCTTTCCCACAGCAGTTTTTAACACACGTCCTGCTGCAGCAATACAGACTTCTTTGAGCTTTCTTCCTGAAAGTTGTTCCTCCAATTGTTGTTTGACCTCAACAATTTCCTCACTAATCTTCACAATATCATGAATCTGTCCATCTAACATGGCTCTGGTATCATGAAATCTGACAGTCTGGGCAACAATATTGAACTGCTTTCCTTCTCTATACCCAACTGTTCCTACAATGCTTCTTGTACCAATATCCAGTCCAAAAACCAATGAACCCGGAAACTTTGTTAATGTCGGCATATCTTTATCTCCGTATCTTATCTATCTATATACAACGTATATTATACATTAAACAGTATCTTTTCCTACGAATCCCACAGTGAATGCGAGATTATACCTTAACAGTTACACATTTCTATTATTTTATCACATCAATTGGCAATATTCAATAATTCCTTTATCTTATTCATTGTTAACGAAAAATCTGCACTGTTATCAATTACAATATTCGAATTATCTCTATAATAATCTTCACTTTCCTGCTTGCTAACAATATTCCTGTAAAACTCCTTACTGCCGCCCCTTCCGGCAACAAGTCTTTCAAGCCGTATATCAACGTCAGCGTATATATACCATATTTCATCACATATACTCTTATATCCATCCTGAATAAGAAGCGCAGCCTCTATGAAATAATATTCAAATTGATTAGAAGATGTTTTTTCTCTAATGTCATTGATTATATAATCTTTTACTGCCGGATGAACAATTGCATTTAATGAGCCAAGTGCTTTCTCATCACCAAATACAATCTCACGGAATACGACTCTGTCTATATTACCGGCATCATCTAATATACCGCTACCGAACTCATCAACAATTCTATTATATGCTTTTTCACCTTTTTCCATAAGGCTGTGGGATAATTTGTCGGCTTCTATAACATAATATCCAAGTTGTTTTAAAAATTTCAAAACCTCACTCTTCCCACTGCCTATACCACCTGTAATACCTATAACCTTCATTTAATCGTCCTCTAATCATTTTGATTCAAACCATGTTGTTCCACAGCTGACATCCACAGAAAGAGGAACATCAAGCTTTGCAGCATTCATCATTTCTTCTACAAGAATTGTTTTGACAAGATCAATCTCGTCCTTCTCAGTTTCTATAAGAAGCTCATCATGTATCTGTAGTATCAGTGAAGACTTACATTTTTCTCTTTTAAGTCTTTCTGAAACTCTGATCATCGCGATCTTGATGATATCTGCGGCTGTTCCCTGAATCGGGGAATTCATTGCTACTCTTTCCCCAAAGCTCCTCTGCATAAAATTAGATGAAGACAGCTCAGGTATCTGTCTTATTCTTCCAAACAATGTCTTTGTCATGCCCGTATCCTTCGCTGTTAAAACTGCATTATCAAGAAAAGCTTTAACATCAGGATAGGTGTTGAAATAACTCTCAATATAATCAGCAGCTTCCTTCCTTGTAATATTCAAATCCTCAGCGAGGCCAAAAGCGCTAATACCATAAACTATACCGAAGTTAACTGCTTTGGCATTGCGTCTCATCAAAGCATCAACCTCCTGAATGGGAACACCAAAAACCTGTGATGCAGTAATTGAATGAATGTCTTCATCAGCCTTAAATGCTGCAATCAACTTCTCATCACCCGACATATGCGCAAGAACTCTAAGCTCTATCTGCGAATAATCAGCATCAACAAATACATATCCGTCTTTAGGAATAAATACTTTTCTTATGCTTCTGCCAAGCTCTGTCCTCATAGGTATATTCTGAAGATTCGGCTCTGTAGAACTTATACGCCCTGTAGCTGTAATTGTCTGATTAAATGTTCCATGAATTCTTTCGTCTCCACTGATAAATACTGCAAGTCCATCAGCATAAGTAGATTTGAGCTTTGAGACCTGTCTGTATTCCAACACCTCCGATACTATCGGATAGTCATTTTTCAGCTTATTAAGGACATCAACATTTGTCGAATAACCTGTCTTGGTCTTCTTAGCACCCGGAAGCATAAGCTTATCAAATAAAACTTCCCCTAACTGTTTAGGTGAATTAATATTGAATTCCATTCCTGCTTCTTCATATATTCTATTCTGATATTCTTCTTCTTTTTCACCAAGCATTACACCATATTCGTTAAGAGAATTTCTGTCAACTCTGATTCCCTCTTTCTCCATATGATCAAGAACATATACGACAGGGAGTTCTATCTCATTGTATAACGACTCCATTCCATATTCTTTCAGATCACTCATCAGTTTGCCATATGCCATAAAAGGAATACAAACTAAGTAAGAAATATAATCTGAAATATTCTTATCATATATATTCATGAAATTGATGATTTCTTTACCCAAAAGCTCTTTTCTGTCTGGAACGGTAATTTCAAGGTAATCTCTTGCTATATCATCATAGTTATAGCTGTCCTTTAAAGGATTAAGAAGATATGCAGCTACAGAAGTATCAATGATCCTGCCGGCATTTTCAAAAGGTATATATTTTAACAGAGTTTTGAGGTCATTAGTTATCATTTTGATATCCTTAACATTATTGTATATATCCAACAATCTTGAAGATATTAGTTCATCCGTAACAAACATTGTACAGGGAATAAATGTTGCCATACCCTCCTCAAATGAAAAACTCATACCTATTAATTCTTTATTTTCTGTAACAGGATAAATGCTAAACAATTTGATAGTCTTTAATTCATCAAAAAAAGCTTCCACATCGACAAGTTCATTGATAAATTTCATATCAAAAGAAACTACCTGCTTTTTGACATCGCCCTCAAAGTATTTCAGAAGACTCTTTAGTTCAAGATTTTTGATATATTCATAGGCATTATCCGTAAATAAGTTTGTGTAGCTTAGATCATTAATGTCAATTTCAACAGGAACGTCAAGTTTAATTGTAGCTAACACCTTACTCATAATAGCCTGATCATAGTATTCTCTAAGATTGTTTTTTGCCTTTTCAGGTTTGATCTCATCTATGTGTGCATATGCCTCTTCAATGCTATGATACTGCGCAATTATCTTACCGGCTGTTTTCTCTCCTATTCCGGGAACACCCGGAATATTGTCTGAAGCATCGCCCATAAGTCCTTTCATATCTATAAACTCCTTAGGCGAAACCCCATACAGGTTCTTCACCTCTTTTGAATAGTATTCTTCTACGGTAGTCTTACCGCCCTTAGTCTTAGGCAGTTTAATACGTACAACATCTGTTGCAAGCTGCAAGAGATCCCTGTCACCTGACAGTATTGTTACATCCATTCCATTTTTTTCACCTATTACAGACAAAGTACCGATAATATCATCTGCCTCAAAGCCCTCCATCTCAACAATTGTGACATTCATGAGCTTAAGCATTTCCTTCATAAGTGGCACCTGACTTTTCAGTTCCTCCGGCATTCCCTTTCTGGTCCCCTTATACTCTGAAAACATTTGATGTCTAAATGTTGGCGCATGCAAATCAAAAGCCACCACAATATGAGTTGGTGATTCTTCATCAATCACTTTAAGAACCATATTAATAAAACCAAGGACAGCATTAGTATGCTGTCCTTTTGAATTAGTTAGATCCGGCAGACCATAAAAGGCCCTGTTAAGTATGCTGTGACCATCTATTAGTAATAACTTCGACATTAATCAATCCTCCTACAAACATATATTTGTACCTAAGTTACCTCTATTTCTTGTTAGCATTATATTCGTTTATCTTTGAATAAAAAGATTCTTCTGTTTTTTCCTGTGGCTCAACGTTAATATTTATCAATCGTTCTTCTGGATCGAATAGTATTTGATCAAAATAAGAACTGTAATAATATTCTCCCTGTTCTTCTTTTATTTTGCTTTGTTCGTCATCATATAATAAATTAAGGAAATTAATATAACCAGCTATAACAAACATTAAAACACCAATAATTGCTATCACCACCGAAGATCTTACAAAACTTCGTTTTTTCCTGTCCTGCTTAAACTCAC
>CAMHMG010000111.1 GCA_946186175.1 uncultured Clostridia bacterium
TCTAAAGACGGCGTACCTAAAACGAAAATAAAACATCCCTACAAACCCGAATTTTATGATACTATTTCCCCATCAGAAATCTTGATAATACGATCTGCCTCTCTTGCAAGGTCTATATTATGTGTGATAAGCACCAATGTCTGATTAAGTTCTTTAACTGAGTTCTGCAAAAGTGTAATAACCTCAGCACCGTTCTTAGAATCGAGTGCTCCTGTGGGCTCATCGGCAAGAATAAGTGCCGGACGGTTTGCAAGAGCCCTAGCGATCGCCGCACGCTGCTGCTGTCCGCCGGAAAGCTGATTCGGAAGGTGATGACGTCTATCCTGAAGATTCAATATGTCCATTATATGATCAATGTACTCCCTATCCGGCTTTCTGTGATCAAGAAGTATCGGCATTGTTATATTCTCCTCAACAGTCAATACCGGTATCAAATGATATGCCTGAAACACAAAACCTATCTTCCTTCTCCTAAACACTGACATCTGTTCATCGGTAAGTGATGTTATATCCTTATCCTCAATAATCACCTTACCGGATGTTGGCGAATCTACTCCACCCATTACATGAAGAAGTGTTGATTTACCTGAACCCGATGCTCCTACTACCGCTACCGTCTCACCTTTCTCAACAGTGAGATTGACACCATGCAGAGCCCACACCTGGTTTTCAGCTGTTCCGTATACCTTGCTTACGTTTTCCATTCTTACAATGTCCATTTTATTACTCTCCTTATGATATTTCTGTTTTACATACATTTACTATGAAAGTTAACGAATCAAGCTCGCAGAGCGTAGATGAGTTCTACTTTCATGTATACATGATGCACTTGGTGAAGTAAGCTCCTTATGGAGCGCAACTGAACCTTAGTGCTGTTCTGTTTACTCTGTGATTGTGCTAGTGTACTTTTTCTTAGTGCCGACTTACACAAAAAATGGCACAGTGTTTTCCAACTGTACCAATCTTATCATAGATATATTACATTTCCGTGACTTATTAACTTACGATTTCGTAAGATAAGAGGGATTTTATATAGATTGTTATAAGTTCTTATAACTTCTTGAAGTATTGATTTTGCTAGGTTTGACTACCACCTTATATTCATATAACTTATTATACATTTTCATAACTTCTCAGTCATTTGGTGTATAAATGGTGTATGAAATCTCAAGTGTGGTGTGTAGAATTGGTGTAAATTATGAGCTTGCTTCGATATGTTCTTTAAAGGTGTCTATTACACGTTCTTCTGTAACATGGTTATAGAATTTCATGGTTGTGTGTACAGACTTATGCCCCATGATGTACTGCAATACGGATATATCCATTCCCTCTCTTGCATACATGGTACAGCCTGTATGCCTTAACATCTTCGGTGTGAAATGCTCTATCTTATCATCCGTGAACACATTATACTTCAGTACTACTTCATTAAAGTCACAACGCAGATCGTATGGTGCATAAGCATTACCATATTTCGTGAAGATAAATCCGCTTACTCCGTCAATACAGACATCATCTGTTGCTTTCTCAGACAATTCTTTTAATATCTGCAGCATATCGTCCTTCAATGGTATCCGCCTTGTGTTCCTGCCCTTCGTCTCAGAAATATGTAATCTTGCTTTATTTTCATCCTCTGCCTTATACAAGATCAACTGCTTGTTTATCGTAAGTGTCCTGTTCTCAAAGTCTATATCTGATTTTGTGATTGCAATACACTCACCCACACGCACCATTGTTTCACGCATTAACAGATATACCGGATAAAAGTCTTTGCAATTATTCCGTACATATTCAAGTAATGCCCTATCCTGTGCCTTTGAAAGTATCTCTGTCTCCTGGGAGCTTCCCTCAATATTGTTGATTGCCCGTCTGCATGGATTCTTGTCAATCAATTCCATATCATCCATGGCAAAGTTGAAAACCGATGAAAGCACCTTATGAAAGAATAGCGTCGTACCATAAGACAAGCCACTATCTATAAGACTTTGATAAAATGCGATGATATCCGACCTGCATATATCAGAAATTTTCTTATGTCCCAATATGGTATTCCTATCCTAATTTTTTTGCGTTATATCTTCTATATTTAGGTCTGGATTATCACTTATAAATGTTATATCGTTTGATTCTATAACTTAACTCTATACGCAATCCCTCTGATTCATATACATCTCAAATGCCTGCCTTTTTATCAGTGTTTTATTACCTATGGTTAAAATGAAACCATCACCGTCTGTCCTTATCAGCTCCCTTAATCTGTTTTCTCCTATGTTGGAATACTCTGCACACTCCTTTACAGTAAGAGCATATTTGTTCCAGATGGGGACTGTTTCATTCTTTTTATTCATATTTTCTTTATGTGTGTTTTTGTTATCCGTATTCACCTGCACCACCTCCAATACATTTAGCCTTGATTTAAGTTACAATAATTTCAACATGTTGATGATATTATTCTAATTTATGGTGATGAAAATGAACATGCCATAGATGGCACATTTATGTGCCAATTTGGCACAATAAAAAAGCAGAAGATTTTACCTCTGCTTTAATCATATTGATTTTGTCTCATATTTATTTGTCAAAAATCACCGTCTTCGTCCCGTTTCCCAGCAACGGCAAGATACGCGTTTTGTCTGACAAAACACATCTTGTTAGGGACAAGGTCCCTAAAACCCTCTTACAGATAACAGAATATACATATTTTTACTATTGTCGGCTCATTTGTCCGCTAAAATGTCGGCTTTTTCTTAACTTTGTCAGCTTTTTCGTTGTTTTTGTCGGCTAAACTGTCGGCTCAGATCACTGTTGTCGGCGGATTTGTCGGCACATCCACTGTCTGTCGGCTCTTTTGTCAGCTAATCTGTCATCTTTTTTATGATTTTGTCGGCAGATTTAACTGTTTTGTCGGCTTCTTGTCGGCTAAATATTTTAAAATGAATCAATAAATATAGACATTATTTTTGAAAACACCAAACAGCATTTTGTCAGCTAATTTGTCGGCTCTTTTGTCAGCTTTAACCATTCAAAATATCTTACTTCAATTTAGCGCAAGTTAAATCTATGCCCCAAATGGAATATATTCCATATATCTTGGTGCAGTATCCGGATCTATTGCTTTAATCAGACCTGCATCAACAACATCTTTATTTTTCCATCATGATTGATAACTATTATAAATAGTTTACCACTCCATTTATTCTTATAATTCATTTTTTTGAAATAATCTATATTGCGTTCTGACCTACTAACTATACATCTTTAATAATATCTATAAATTTATCTAATGTATACGCACCATCCATTCCAAGTTCCTTATTTTTAAATACCATAAAATATCTAAACATTCTTCCTGCTTGTTCCTGCCATTTGCGACCTAATTCCAACTTCGCTTTACTGTCATCACCATCCAAATAGTCTCCTTTCGCTTCAATCAATACAAATCTACCCGATTTTGTCATGACCATAAAATCCGGATAATGATTAAAATACCCATTTAATCTAAAATCTTTTCTCTCAATGATTCTGTGCCACCAACGAATATTATTTGTTCCGACAACAATATCAATAACATCTCTTTCAAAATTATTCATATCATCCTTTTCTGCTTCATACAAAGAATAGGGAATTGAATCTATTGTATTTGCAGGTGTAATAACTTGTGCCATCTCATATGAATCTTTGCAAACAATCTTACCACTATCTAGCCATTTCTTAAACTGTTCTGCTCTATATGCTTCTTCTAAAACATCAATCTTTTTTTGTATCTTATTTGCATATACCGGAACTGCTGTTTCCATTGAAGCAAGCTCATCATCAGACATATTTGCAACACATCTTCTAACGTAATCCTCAACTTCGGATGTAGCATAACGATTATTCTTATTGATCCGAGCTGCAATCATCTTCGTACATTGAGTTATTCTTTTTTCCTGTGGTAAACTTTCCAGATACTTCTGAACAAACTCACTTTCCGACTTTGAAGCCCTTCTATATTTGGGTACAGCCTCACCCTCCTCATCAATATCCACATTATACATTTCCCCAGTAGCTAATTCAAAATTAACCTGCGCATCCTGTCCAGTCAATGAAAAACCTTCTGATAAGTTTTCCGGCTCCAATATCTCTAAATCATTACCAAATAAATCAGGGGAAGATTTTATATAAAACTGTGGTATTCTGAAATCTTTAACCTCATCTTTATATTGTTGTTGTATTTCATTCTGTCGCAGCATATTTCCAAGTTCACCTCCCACAAAACCATCGTCATATGTTTTTCCCATCTCCTCATTATAATCATTAATTTGAGATGTGATTGTATCAAGTTCATGGGAAATTCCATCTATAGCATCTATATTTAATTCATGTAAATCATTACTAATAAATTCATGAACAACTTCTTTGACTTCCTCTGTATTAATATCAGAAAAAGTTACATTTTCAATTATTTCTTCTGAAATATGTTCTTCAAAATCAAAAGTCATTTGAACCGATGGTACCTGTACAGACTGACTTTCCTGTAATGTAACATCATCAACCACTCTATAATCCTTCCGACTAAAACCAGATTTATTTAATGCTATTACTATACTATTTAATGTGGCATGAAAATCATTTGATGATGTTAAAACATATGAAGTATTAAGAAGTGGAGACTTATATTGTTTTGTAAATGGTTGTCGTAAAACCCTTCCCAAAATCTGTTCCACATCAACTTTTGATGTCTTATTAGCCAGTGATGCAAGAATATATGCAAAAGGACAATCCCAGCCCTCTTTCAATGCATTCACAGTAATAATATAACGAATTTCACAAGATTCACACAATAAATCAATATTTTTCAGTTCGTCTACCTTAGATGTTTTTATTGCAATCTGCTCTTTCGGAATTCCCATGTCCACTAATAAATCTTTTATCTTATCGAACGTTTCACTATCCTCATTAACATTAGGCTGTGCCTGGAACAGTACAATAGGTCTTATGTATTTACCACCTGATTCTTTCTCGAATATAGCTTGCTTTTCAATATTGCATCTTAATTGTATAGCATCCTGAATTACAGTCTGCCTGCTATTTCTATTGAAAACAACAACTGGCAGTTTTACCATATTTTCTTTTTTTAATTCTCTTGCATCAACATATGATATTATATTACTGGTTGAACGGGGTGTCGCTGTAAGTTCCAAGATAAATGAAGAATTTAGATTATTAAGCATCTCAACAGAAAGAGTTGACCCTGCATTATGGCTTTCATCCACAATAACAATGGGGGACAAAGATCTTATCACCTGAATCAATGCAGTATCAGGTGTATCTTCAATCATAACGGATGTATCATCATAATAATCTGCAAACCGAAACAAATTCCCATTTTCCTGATATACCTTGCGTACATCCTTCTTCTTACTATCAATACGCAAAGATGCATAACTCAATACACAGACCGTCAGCATTTCTCGTACAGTATCAGGAGAAAAGTTCTGTCCGTTAAGAAGCATTTCCTTTGTATAAACACCCACTTTTCCCGCAAAGTCCATATCTAATTTCTGCCGATAAGGATGCGTGGAATCTGATAATGTTCTTATCGTTTGGGATAAAATAGGATCAGAGGGTACAAGCCAAACAACAACTCGAGGTTTATCTAAAGGCATGTGATCAAATATCTTCTTTATTGATGAACATGCCATGAAAGTCTTTCCCCCACCTGTAGGAACTTTCATACATACATGAGGTACACCAGCTATTTTATTTTGATAATTAAGAACCCCTCCCATACCTACCGTTATATCTTTACGATTCCAATATGTATTCCAAGCCTTTACCATATCAAAGGATTCATCTAATGCCTCTAAATATGTAGATAAATCATTCATTACCACCTTCTGATAATTTTTTAATTCCATAACCCATTTTTCTCCTTAAAGTTTACTGATATCACGTGGTATTTTTTTAAATGTAATATTCCATTTATTTAATTCACGTTCGCTCAAAGTACACAAATCCGCATATATAACATATGCCTCTGCTTTCGTTTTAATAGTATGTAAAAAATCACGATTTAATATTGTTATACTATTTCTTTCATAATTGAAATAGTATGCTACATCCATATGGGTACCCATGTAAAATTTTTCGTCATCATTTCGATATGTAATGCTTTGCTTTGTTTCTGTAAAATATACATATTTACGAATCTCATCCTCTCCTATATTTTCATTGAGATTATCCCCACTAAATATAGGCTCCCCCAATTCGTAGAAACTAAAGTTTCCTCCTGTTCCGGCAACTTTTTTCTTTCCTTCTCCGTATCCATTTATTACTCTTTTAATGCGTTCAGCTGTAATATCATCTGCATAATTCTCCATCTCAATTAAAATACATTTCCGATTTCCTCCATCTTGTTTATTCATATTTAAAACAGCATGAGCTGTCGTACCTGAACCTGCAAATGAATCCAATATTATTGAATCAGGATCAGATGCTATATTAATTATAAGGTTTAATAATTTAGTTGGTTTTGGAGTATCAAACGGAATCATCTCAGGAAAAATATCTTGTAGTTCTCTTTTTGCCTCCTGTGTGTGTCCAGCGTCTTTATATGACCATATACTTTTAGGTACCATTCCGCCTTGAACTTCTTTCAAAAATAATTTTATAGCAGGAACATTATTCCCCGCTTCGCCAAATATTATTCTATTATCAGCCACCATTTTCCAAAAATCATCTTCCAACATTCTCCAATGGCTTCCCTTTGGTGGTGACACTATTCTTCCCGAGGGGGTTTTAATTGTATACATTAATCCTTCATGTCGCTCTCCACTAGCAAAAATAGGTCCTGTTCTCCATAATCCTCGTGGATCATTATCTGGGTTTTTATATTTATTATTACTCTCTTCCGAACGCGGGAGTAAATGTCTAATATTTTTCCAATCTTGTCCTGCTTTTGAATAAACTAAAGTATAATTATGCGCAGGAGAAATCGCTCCTGCGTTACTTCTGCCATAAAAATTTTCCCAAATAATATTAGAAATAAATGATGTTGTCCCAAAAATCTCGTCGCAAATTAATTTTGCAAAATATACTTCATTATCATCTAAACTAATAAAAATAGTACCATCCTCGCTAAGCAATCTTTCCAAAAGTTTAAGTCTGGGATACATCATACAAAGCCATTTATCATGACGAGTAAGATCTGCGCCTTCTGAACCTACTACTTCGCCAAGCCATTTTCTAATACGGGGATCATTTACATTATCATTATAAACCCAATTCTCATTTCCTGTATTATAAGGAGGATCTATATAAATACATTTGATTCGCCCCTCATATTGTGGTAATAAAGATTTTAATGCAATTAGATTATCCCCATGAATAATCATATTTTCACTGCCATTATCATCCTCATGTTGTCCATTTTCATCATAACTGTACTTGCGTTCCAAAACACAATACGGTACATCCAAATGATGATTTACTACTTTACTTTTTCCTATCCAGTCTAATGTCGGCATATTTTACTTCCTTTGCATTTTTATATTATTATTGCTATTCAACTCTCTTTATCTAATATATTCCATATTCTTTTATAATCTTCTCCTGAAATAATTCCTTTCGATTTTGCGAATGTTTCCCATTTGTATTCCGATAAATCATCTATCCATGCTCTAACATCATAAGAAGACTTATCATATATACTATTAACCTCTTTTTTATATTCGTCTCCCATCTCCTTTGCAATACTCCTTGGAACATTATTCATCCTCATTAAAATTGCTTCATCCGTATTAACACCATAATATATCATTGCAGGTAAGTTTTCCATTATTCTTTTTTCTTCATCAGTTAATTGCTTTTCATCAACCCCTAACTTTTGAATAGAGGATAAGCCCCATGTTGCTGAGTTAACTAATTTGCTATAAATTGCTTTACAACACTCAGACATCGCATTTTCACTTTCGCCAAAGTATGTCTGCGATATTTCCTCTAGTGTTGTGCCATTTACCCAATCGGCAGTTAATTGCGCAATCCTATCACCTTGTAAATCGGCTCCACCGTTTGCAATTTTATTCATATCCTCTTTAATTTCAGGAATATTCAACATAACACCAATAATATCTTTTAACTTACCATTATTTCCAAATAATTCCGATCCCTTTAAAACATCTTGCTTAATACCTAACTCCTTAATCTTATGGGCTGTACTTCTTAACGACTCCATAGAAAAACCAGTAGAATCTGAAAGTTTTGCCATTCCCTTATGTTCATTAAGTACGGTTCCATATTCCTTTACAGCATTTAACAGTATCTTTTGCTTACCCACACTAATGCCAGAATATCCAAATGTACGTCTTAAAAACAAATCAGATTTTTGTTCAAATTCACCCAGATCATTACATTGGTTAAACATATGAGTTATGTACTGTAAAAACTGGGACCATTCAGGTTTATAAAACTGTTCTGATAAATCAAATCGTTTGCCCAGCTCTATCGTATTTTCTGCAATACGCTGCAATTGAGAAACCAACTCACTTGTTGATTTCTTTACATATTGAGCTAATTTTTCAAGTTCATTATCTTTCTTATTATCGTTTGACGCACCAATTGATATTCCAACAATCCCTATATCATTTTGTCCTGCTCTTCCTGCCCTTCCTATCAGATTCAGAAAGTCTCGGATCGGCATTGTTTTATATGGATACGCATATGATGCCATAACAATTGTAGAAACAGGGAAATTAATTCCCTGTGATATTGTAGTCGTTGCGACCAATACATTAAGTTTACCTTTCTCCATTAACCATTCAACCAAAGATTTAACATCATCCGACAAACCAGAATGATGTACAGCAATACCCTTGTCTAACAATCGAACTAATTCAAATTTTTCGCCATATTCTGATGCAATATATCTTTTTACAAGATTAACGTCTACGTCATCACATCTTAAATCTAGTTCATCATATAAATCGCCAGCCATTTTCCAACAATCTTTCACATGTCCGCCAATAACTAATACTCCTTTTCTTTCAACAAAACACTTTACTGAAGCAACAGAGACCTTCATCTTAGTTAATGCGCTTCTTGTTTCATCAAGTAATGCATCTCCTGATAGCATAAATTTTTTCTCGACCTGAATTTCAGAACTGCTTGTCAACATTGTCTGATATTGAAGATTCCAATTTCTACCTTTCCCTTGTGGATAAATTGCACCCAATATACGTTTATTAGGCTTCCAATCCAAAGATAAACTTATGGATTTAGGACTATCCGCATCTAACCAATTAGCTATATCCTGACTGTTCTTTATAAATGGTGTAAGTAGCAGAAAGTTAGCTTTTGGACAATCATTTTTAATATTAGCCAACAAAATTTCTAGATTAATTCCTCTTTTTTCATCTTCGATATTATGAGCCTCATCAATAACTGCTAAAGCAAGAGGACGATTAATTTTATCCTCTATACCTTCCCTAATTAGTAAATTCATCTTTTCAGGTGTAACCACTAATACATCGAATCTACTTTGACTGTTTTCTAACATATTATCTTCAAAGGAATCTATTTCCAATGCACCACTCATCTTTTCAACCTTTATCCCAATTGCTGAAAAATCACGTTTCAATTTCGAAGAAACCTGATTAACTAGCGCACGTGTAGGTGCTATATATACAACCCATCCATTATCATCACTAAACTGATTCAGAGCTTGTAAAATTCTGAACTGTGCAATCAATGTTTTCCCACTTGATGTTGGCATATTCACCACAATAGCCTTATGTGCCGGATCTAATAGACCTTCATCCAAAACAGCATGTTTTTGAGGATACATTAATTCAAATACGGCATTATCCTGTTGTGTAATATTACGCACAAATCTCGTAACCCTAGAATTTACTTTCTGTGTAACCATCCATACGGAATTAGATATCATTTTCCGTATCATATACTTCATCATATAAAGAGTTAAATTAAGATGTATTATTCCACCTTCATCT
>CAMHMG010000112.1 GCA_946186175.1 uncultured Clostridia bacterium
CCCTATAGAATTCCAAATCCGGAGGATATAATAATAATATATAAAGACAGACAGATACTTGTAAGAATGGATTATGAAGAGAACACTCTTGATTTTCCAAAATGGATGGAATTCTCCGGAATTATTGAGAGAGGAAAAGTATTACAATTCATATATTTATTCTCAATTGATGAAAAGAAATTCTTTTTCCTAAACAATTATGATGATGTCAATGGTGATAACTATAGTAGTGATAGTAATGTGTGTTTAGATGGTTATGAGTTTAAGACTGTCAGAAGTCTTACGGCACATCCGTTAGAACCTAAAACTAACGCATTTGCAGCATTTACCGCCATGCATCTTGCAGAATGGTATGGAAGACAGAAGTTTTGCAGCAGATGCGGACATGTTTTGGTTCACTCGGAAAATGAAAGAGCTATGAAATGTAAAGAGTGTGGATACATAATTTATCCACGTTTAAATCCTGCAGTGATAGTCGGAGTCAGAAATGGAGATTCGTTACTTCTTACAAAATACAGACAGGGCTATGGTTATAATGCTTTGGTTGCCGGTTTTGTTGAGGTTGGGGAGACAATAGAGGAATGCGTGGCGAGAGAAGTTATGGAAGAAACGGGGTTATCTGTCAAGGATATAAGATATTATAAGTCTCAGCCATGGGGAATAGCCGGAGATATTCTTGTTGGGTTTTATTGTGATGTGGATGGAGATGACACTATTCACATGGATGATAATGAGCTTAAGTATGCAGAGTGGGTAAACCGTGATGATATAGAATTACAACCTGCTAATTACAGTCTTACCAATGAAATGATGAGGGGATTTAAGGAGGGTTTGGAATAGTATAATATTTATTAATTATACACGGCTTATTTATATTGTAATCTACGATTATTTGTTGCTTTTTTACAAAATGTATAATATTAGTTGTAATTTATAGAAATATTTGGTAAATAAAATTTGTTAAATGTGCTTGTAAAATTTATAAATATTTGTAATTATTTACCATACATAGCCCTGAGGCATATATAATGATCATTTACAGCATGGAAATGGGGAGCCGTATTTTCATGCTAATTTTTTTGTGAGAAAGGATGGGACGATTTTTAATGAAGAGGGTCGAAAAAAGGTTACTTTCATGGCTTATGGTCGTGGCAATGGTGCTAAGTGTTATTCACATATCTGCACCTATGGTGGTTCATGCAGAAGATATGCATGGCATTACACTTGGAGTTCCAAGCTGGAATACTGAACACACTACATATTCATTTACTGATGTAACGGTCAATATGACTGCGGGAACGGATAAACAGAAGGTTTTTTGTATTTCGGTCAGCGACGACGGATATTTTGAGGCAGATCTAAGCGGAATATATGATTCTTTAGATATATCCGGAGTACGTGTTGGAGGGAAATATGCTGATAACAGCGGCGCTGATCCGGATAAGGTAGCCCAGTTATCAAAGACAGATAAAGAAAAGCTTTTTTCTGTTACGATTTTAGGAGATATTACTGATGAAGAGATCAAAACTTTTATAAAGAGTCTTGTTTTCTACAGAAATGGTGTTGCCATAGATAAGGAGCAGAAAGTGTCAGTTGTATCCAGCGAGTATGATGTAAGAACTGATGGCGGAACGGCACTGGCACTTGAAGGAAAGCTGCACGTATATAAATATTTAGATTGGGAGACTGCTCAGGAGCAGAAGTATAAAGGAACTACGGAAGCAATTAGTATACCTGCATCAAAGGTGGCCGACGATTCTACAAAGTGGACCTGGTTCAAGGCTTATGAATTGGCAAAACAAGAGACATTAAATGGTCTGAAAGGTTATCTTTCTACAATTACAAGTGATGAAGAGCAGATGTTTATATATAATAAGTTCGGAGCATTAAGCACTACATCTGCAAATAAGAATGGTGCCTGGATAGGTGGTGCAAGAACATATGCTGCCACAAATACAGATGCATCTGAAAAAAGTGATTGCTTAATCTGTGGTGTTTGATGCTGATACAATGCCTAACTTATATCCTACATCCGGTGGATATTATAATGGATATAATTACGGATATATAGCAAAAGTATGGCGGTGGATGTGTGGTCCGGAATCTCAGACGGAAGATACGAGAAAATTCTATACATTAGATAGTACTGATGCATACGCATATAATGGAACTACACATGGATATCAAAAGTGGAACAGACCCGATGATTTTCCGGCAGGACAGGAGCCTAATAACGTTTCTTCTAATAAATATGGACAGGAATTCTGTCTTCAATACGGATATGTATCTGATGGAGCCTGGAATGACTGGGGTCCGGAACATTCGCCTCAATCATATGAGAATAGAAGTGTCACAGGTAGTTATGAGACAAGTAGTGCTTCCGCTCCCGGTGGTTTCATTGTTGAGTTCAGTCCATATGATATCAATAAGAATAATAAGGAAGATGACGGTGAAGTTCCAACAATACCTGTAGAAGAAGACTATACAATTATTACGGTTGAGCCTCATATAGTTTCGGCAAAACTTGATAAGGAAACATTTAAGGTGAATGAACCTATATCAGTTACTTCAGTAATCGGAGATCGATATTCAAATGATGGTGTACTTGACGAATTGATTACTGAAAACAAAGTTCCTTCATATCAGTGGGAGTACTTTGATGAAGATACGAATACATGGAAAAATGCAACAGGAGAAGGTAATACTTCCAAGACATATACCCCTGTTCTTGCTGATTATGGCAAAAAACTGCGTGTTCATATTACACCGAAGAATAATGATACAGACAATCCGCTTCATTATGTGGGTGATCTGTATCTTGATGCGACAGGTTCTGATGATCATACCGATAAGATCAATGGAACGCCTGTCGGATATGATAATGCAACGGTTGAAGGTAACGATTTCATGGTTGCTAAGAAGGATCTGCCTTCAATGACAAGTGATAAGATAATTAAAGATTATTCAAAGGCAGAGGCAACGGTTGATGATATCAATGTTGATGTTAAACCTATTGCTGATGATGAGATTACAACTTTGAAAAAAGCAGATACAGGGGACAGTGTTGATATTACACTCGTCAATAATATAATTAATGAAAAAACCGATAAAGTCAAGGCAACGGCTTATGATAAAGCTACTCCACCTGCTGCAGATAAGAATGGTAAGACAAGTCAGATTGGAAGCAATGATTTTACGATATTAAAGGGTTCTACACCTCTTACAATAGACGATGTGGTACAGTATGGAAAAGTTACAGTTTTGACAGACGGTGAAAATGCAGAAGCTAACTACACGATAAATGAAAAGGATTTGAATAAGCTCAATGATGCTGTTAAAAATGGACCGGATAACACAGTAGTGCCTGTTAAGGTTAAGGATAAAACAACGGGACTTGAAACAACTGTTAATGTAACAATTAAGGCAAACAATATTCTTGAGCTTGAAAGCGCAAAATTAACTCCGTTTAAGGGTAAGGATGAAAATGGTAACTTAAAGCATTACTATGCAGGAGATACAATTACTGTTGATGAAGTTAAGCTTGCCGGAATTGATGTTCCTATTACAGGAAAACAGTTGACAGATGACTTTAATTATCAATGGCAATACTGGTTAGGAAATGGCGAGAAGGATTGGGAGAATATATCTGGAGCTGACGGGATAACACTTTCTGCTGAGAATACAACCAATTATGCTAAGAATAAAGTACAAGTCGTTATAACCCCTAAGGATTCAACTAAGTATAACACAACTAATGTCAAGAATCTTTATGTAGACGGAAACAGCTCTGCGAAAGAGAACGGAGATGGAAGTGATCATACTACGAATGGTACATACATTGATATATTTACCATAGATGCCAATGATTTCGTTATATCTCTAAAAGATGCTCAAGAAATAACGGATTCTAAAGCAGCCGATACAGCGGGAGTTAAAACTGAAATTAGCAATTATAGCAGTGACGGCACTAAAGAGGTAGTAACCACACCGACATCAAATGTTAAAGATGAAAATGGTCTTTCGAAGGTAACAAAAGCATCTGATGTCCCGGTTAAATTCAATGCTGAGACAACTGTTGATGGTAAAAAAGTTACTGCAGTAGATAAAGAGAGCCCGGCTGCTTTAGGAAAGACAGTTACTGCTTATGTCAAAGATTCTGCAAAAACAGAGACCCTTGATGATGGTTCAAAGATTGGAATAGGTGCTAATGATATCACAATTACAGTAAAAGAAGCTAAGGAAATATTAAACGGTGATAATGCTACACAGAGTCAGAAACTTTCGCAGGAAGCTGAAACTGTAGTTGTTGACAAGGATAAAACAACGAAATCGGATGCATTAAAGTACGGTGATGGCAATAACTCTGTAAAGGTTTCATATGCTTCTGAAAATAAATTAAAGGCAGAAAAGGGAACTTATCCTGTTACCTATACATATACTGACGCAGATGGTAAGACAGTGGATACGGTGGCGAAGGTGACTGTTATTTCCAATGCAGAAGTCAAAGCAACGGATTTCATCATTAGTATTGAAGATGCTAATAAAGTTAAGGAAGATGATGTTGAGAAAAAGGCTAATGCAACCGGTAAGGATGACGACGGCAATGCTGTAGGTAATGACAAGTTAGATGTTGATGATACAGATATGTCTAATCTGAAAGCGGTAGAAAAGCCTGGTGATCTGCCAATAGTTATCAGTAACACAAGCGCCAGCCCTAATCCGAAAGTGTCGGTTACGGCTCATGTGGTTGATAAGACCGGAGCAGATGACACAGGAAAGATTACAATTGGTGCCAATAACTTCGATATTTATCCGGAGGATGTGCAGAAGGCATTAGATGGTGACACAGATATTCTCAAAACATTTGCAGATGCAATTGCGATGGATAACGGAAGCGCTGTTCCTTCTAATTCTGTTTTGGTAACAGATGCATATAAGAATGATCTTAAGACTGAACCTGGTACATATCCTGTAACATTTACTTATACTAACAGTGAAAGCAAAACCGTAACTGTTACGGTTACAGCTACAGTGAAAGTTCCTTCGATTGACGCACACGATTTCATAATAAGTACAACCGACGCAAAAGATGCAACAGCAGATATAATTAGGGGCAAATCAGGAGCTACAGGTGTTGATGGCGATTCACAACCTGTAAGTAAGGACAAAATTGTAATAGATGATTCATCAATTGATGCTATCAAGGATGCAGGTGATAATGGGGTATCTAAGGATGTTCCGGTCAAGGTAACAAATACTGACAAGGAACCTTATCCAACTAAGACAGTTACGGCACATATAGTAGATAAAACAAAGGATAATAAAGAAAAAGAAAAGGATACAAAAAAACAGATTACAATTGGAGCAAACAATTTCTTCATATCACCGGAAGATGCAGATAAAGCAAAGGGTGCGACCGGTGATGATGATATTCTAAAGAAGTTGTCAGAAGTGCTTGCTATCGAAGGATATAAGGATGTACCGTTTGATGATATTAAAGTTACCAATAAAGATACGTTAGATTCAAAACCGGGTGATTATCCGATAACATTTGCTTATAAGGGTGTTGATGTTACAGTTACGGCAACCGTAAAAACTCCTGATGTTTCAAAAGCATCTATAGATGCACATGACATTATTATCAGCGTTGAGAATGCCCGGAATATTACGGAGAATATCATTAAGGATACATCTGATGCGAGTGGAAAAGATGTTTTTGATAAACCGATTAAACCATCACAAATTGATGTTAAGGATGATGATGTTGATAATATTAAGAATACAACCGCTCCTGATATGATTCCGGTTGAACTTAAGAACACAACAACAGATCCGAATACTGCTATAACAATTAATGCGTATATTGTTGACAAGCAGAAGGATAATACAGATACAAAAAATGATCTTGAAAAACAGATATCAATAGGTGCTAACAATTTTGATATATCTGTAGAGGATGCTGCAAAGGCAATTGATGGTGATGATTCAATACTTAGAAAGCTGTCTTCGGTAGTAGCCCTTGATGGCGGTAATAATGTCGATACACTTAAGATTGCGGTAAGTGATAAGCTTAAGCTTAAGGCAGAGCCGGGAAGATATCCTGTAACATATAGTTATACAAATTCGTCTGATGAAACCGTTACGGTTACAGTTGATGCCACAGTCAAAGGAAACAGTGGTGTAAAGGATGCAGCTAACAAGGATGATAACAATAAAGATAACGGAGATGGGGAAGAGATTGCAGGTAATGATTTTACCGTCGAAGCCGGTGGTGATCCGTTAACACCTAAGGATATCATAGATAAGGGCAATGTGGATGCTGTTGACGGCAATGGAACACCAATTGTTCTGCCTCCGGATTCATCGGTTGATGCAGAGGATCTTGCTAAGCTTAATGATGCGATAAAGGATGGAAAGAAGGGAACATATCCTGTTAAGGTTACAACTCCTAAAGGAACACCTGTTACAGTTAATGTCACAGTGACTGATAAAAATGCAGATAAAAAAGACGATGACGTTAAGACTGATGAGACAATTGCAGCTAATAATTTCAAGATAGGAGTTAATGATTACGACAATATATTTGCTCCTGATAATAAGAATGATAACGTCAAGAAGTTATCTAATGCATTAGCATATGATACGGATCTAAAGACTCCGGTTGAGATTACTAAGGTTGATACAACGGCCGTATTAAGGGAACCCGGAACATATCCCGTTACACTTGCAACCGATAAAGGAACAACAACTACAATATCGGTTACGATAGATAAGGATTGGGATACAATTGGTGATATTGATAAAGCAGCAGATTCTAATAAAAATGGTGAGACAACTGATAATGAAACGGCTAAGAAGGTTGAACTAATCGGAAATCCTAACCCTGTATCTTCAGCTGTAGGCGGTACTTCAGAGATTGTTAATCCTGAAGATATAATATATGAAAAGACTAATCCACAGGACAAGACAGAACCTATTGATCCTAACAAGAAAGTTGCCGCATCAAATGCATTGAAGATTAATGGGGTACAAGTACCTGATGATATGTATTCGGTAAGTCCTGACGGAACGAAGTTGATAATAAGCAGAGATTATCTTGCAACATTAGCAAAAGGTACATATCCTGCAGTACTTTCGTATTCAGATGGAACTGAGCAGACGTTTAATGTATCAATTGTTGATTATGATGAAAAGACTATTGTCAAGAATCCACCGTTGTTCTCAATGTATAAGGAGATAGTACTTAAAAAGAAGAACACCTTTACTGTTAATCTTAAGGGAATATCAGAGTATGCTAATGTAACTTCTAAGATTACCGGAAAAGGCAAGAAAGCAAAATCAATAGTTAAGATCAAGCAACAGAAGAACGGTGATGTACTGATTACACCTAAGAAAACGGGTAAGACTCAGGTTACATGTACGATAATTCAGAATGGTGCTGAGTACAAAGTAGTAGTAGATATTAAAGTCCTTAAACAATACAAGGGAACAACTAAGAACTTTAACTTAAAGACGAAGGGGCTGGTTAAGACATCAGGAGAACTTCCTGAATTTAACGTATATAAGCGTATTGTTAAGGGTAAGAACACCAAGATTAAGTTTACTAAGGTTGCAACGGATGCTAAGGTTAAGTTCTATGTAGCTAACAAGAAAGAAGCCAAGTCTCTAAAGATTGGCAAGATTAAGCGTAAAGGAAAGACAGCAACATGTACTATAGTTGGTAAGAAGAAAGGCTGGGTGCATCTTACTGCTGAGATTACGCAGAATGGAAAGACCTATTACACAAGACTTCTTGTTCGTATAGATGATAGAACATGGAGCAGTAAACAGCTTAAGAAGTATTTGAAGTAGAAACAATACAAACAGAGTATGTTTAGCTTAAAGGGCGCATTGTATAAAATGATGCGCCCTTTTTGAGTTGTTAGGATAATGATAAAATCTTTGATTATACGCCGATGATTTAGGCTGCTATTTGAAAAAAATTTATTTATAAAATGTATAATATTTTAGAGAAATTAATAGAAATATTTGGTAAATTATTTTGGGCTGATGTGCTTGTAAATTTTAAAAATGTTTGTTATTATTTACCATGTAAAGCAAAAAGGTATATTTAATAATCAGGTACAGCATGGAAATGGGAATTAGGGAGCCATATTTCATGCTATATTTTTCTAAGAGAAAGGAAGGGACAATTTTTAATGAAGAAGGTCGAAAAAAGGTTACTTTCATGGCTTATGGTTGTGGCAATGGTGTTGAGTGTGGTACATATTTCAGTACCGGTAAAGGCGGAGGAACAGTTGATATCCGATTCAAAAGTCGATATCGGAACACCTAGTATGGATGGCACGGATAATAGTATAAGTGTTGAACGTGCCAAGTATAAGTTTAATGAAACATTGAATATTGAGGGTACAGAAATAAGAAGTGTTTCTGTTCAATTTGTTTCAGTTGCGACAAAGGGTGTAGAGGAAATTAAATATACATCTGAAAATGCATCCGAGTCAACAAAGAAATTAGCTGAAGATATTGAAATTTCATCATTAACTTCCGGTAATAAGACTCATTTGATTCTCAATTCGAAAAAAAACAAAGATAAAGGTGATATCTTACCATTAAAGGCTGAAGAATGGGAAAATATATTAAAAGAATGTATAAGTATATACATAAAATCAGATGAAATCCGTTCTATAATGGTTTCTGTTAGTGAAAAAGTCGACTTTGGCAATATAAACCTTATTGAATATAATGCAAATAATGGTCATTACTATGAATTGGTACAAAGTAAAGAAAACTGGGATAGTGCAAGAGAGAATTCATTAAAGGCAGATAGTATGGGTCCTTTATATGAATCATACTTGGTTAATATTACAAGTTCGAATGAGAATGCCTTTGTATATACAATTTGTCGTACCACTAGCTGGATTGGAACAACTTGTGATCCGAATGCTAAGCTTGAAGGCTCATATGACGAAAATTCAAAGACTATTACATATAAAGGGAATATATATGACAGATACGGTTATACATTAGATGATGAAAAATATAGAAGAGAGAATAAGGATGTTATAGCATATTGGTTCTATGTGGATGGGCCTGAAGCAGGAAAAGTAATGACATATGGTCCGGCGCAAGCTGATTATTATTATGGCAGACCAGTTCCTAAAAATACTATGCAACCTGCAAAGATTGATGAGCCAATATCATTTTCCAAAGCAACAGCTTATGGGGCATATGAAACAGATATTGACATTTGGGAAAACCATGGTGATAATAATTGGTCAAATCCATATAGTTTTGCAAAAAGTGCTCTGTACGAAGCTGAATTGCTTACTGATGGAAATAACGGTATAAATGAGCCTAATAACTGTCCTTATGATGATGATAAAAAATTTTATGAGCGTTATATGGTTATATATTCATTCAATGATCATAATACATATAAATGGATGATTCCAAGTATGTGGAATGATTTTGACAAGGATAATACTAAGTATATAGGTTCTTACATCATTGAGTATTCACCTAAACCGGGCGAAGTGCCTGATGTCACTCTTGATAACAAACAGTCAATTGTTGAACTTGACGGTAAGAAAAATCAGACGATAACCGGTGAGAAATTTGGTGTGCGTGGGAATACTGATCCTAATAGAAAACCATTAACCGTAGATGATATTGTTAAAGAAGAGAACGGAAATGTAGTAGTAACAGTTAAAGGTAATCCGTCAAAATTAGAACCGGAAGTATCACCTGAGGATCTGAAAAAGTTAAATGATGCCATTGGTAAGAATGAATCTGACATAGTAACGGTTACTGTAAAAGATAAAACTACCGGGCAGGAGATACCGTTGCAGATAACAATTGTTCCACAAAATGTTAT
>CAMHMG010000113.1 GCA_946186175.1 uncultured Clostridia bacterium
ATCAACCATATCCTCAATCAATATATCTCTGCTTATATACTGACTAGGTATCTTTCCAAAGCTGATTGCATAAGGGTTTTTCTTCATCATATATAATGCCTCCAGTCTTTATATAACATTCTATAATTTTATATAATAATCTATAATCTTATATAATTAAATATAATATTCTATAATCATATATAATATTATAAAATAAAATATAATTCTATGCAAGCCAATATTTTATGAAAACATACCCCATTTCCACTACCGCAAAAGAGCTGTTCTCCGGTGGAACAGCTCTTAAACAATCAAACATTATGTTAACTTCCTAATGAAGTTTCCATCTATATGAACACCTTCAGTTTCAACAATAAACGCAGCCGGATCATAACTTTTAATAATTGCTCTCAAACGGCTTACCTCATATTTACTAACAAATATCAAAAACATTTTTACCGGTTCACCTGTAAAAATCCCATTGGCATTAACCTCTGTCATTCCTCTGTTAAGTCTTCCCATAACCTCTACTTCCATCGGTTTGGTATCCTTAAGCTTAGTTATTACCGTAACCTGACTGCTTATATTCTGAGTATGGATCTTATCTGCTGCAATAGAATTAAAAACAGAATAGATCAACGAATATATAACCGTCGGTATATCAAACATAAATAGCATAACACTATATAAAACTACATTAGTCGCAAGTCCTATCTGCCCTATGCTGCCTTTCCCCTTTAACATTACGATCAACATACCGATTATATTCATCCCACCGTCACAGGCACCCATCCACAAAATAATTCCTATCCCGGCGCCACAGATAAGCCCCGCAACAATCGTGTTAGACAGCCTGTCCTCAAGTATCAGCCTTGTAGGAATCGGTATAATAGAAAGAAGAACTGTTATCGCTGTTACCGCAAAAACAGTTTTAATTATGAAACGCTTACGCATCTTCTTAGCAGCTATAACAAGTCCGGGAACATTCAGCAAGTAATAGAAAACACCTGATATGTTAAAACCACCAAAGTTAATACCTGCCCTAGAGAGAAGTTCCTGAAACAGTTGGGCAAAACCCATAAACCCACCCGAATATAAATGAAGGGGGCGCAGAAAGCAATTAAGACCTATGGAATATATTATGGCTCCGAGTAATATTACCGGAAACTTAAGGCTTTCTTTCTTTACAGCCTTAGTTCCATGATCATTCTTTGCTATCTTCTCTTCCTCTTCGACAACAAGCTCCTCGACAGATTGCTCATTTTTCATAGCCGTTCCCCTTCCTACAGTCATCAGATTAAGTGTTAGATTATCTATGTGCTCAATAGTATTATATCCCAATAACCATATACGTTCAAGTTGAACCATAATTATGTATTTATGAAATTATACTGCATTTCCACAACTGCAAAAAGCCGCCCACCTTATCAGTGAAACAGCTCTTTGACAGATTTTATGCATATAATGTTCGTATCTAATCAACTATACTTAATGGATACGCGACAGGATGTCTCTCATTCTACCCTCAGTCTTTCCACCACACTATCCTTCACCATCGTTTTGAACCCAATCCACGGAACCAGAGAAGCTATAGCAATCAAAACCGGAATGCAGATCAGAATAGGTGTAACGGAAAATCTCCATGTATATGCAAACATCATCTCACCAAATGCCTTGAATGCTGTGGCACTTAACAATACTCCAAGCACTACTGAACAAACCGTTGTATATAATGCATAATACACTCCCTCAAGGCACACCATCTGCTTTAACTGTCTGCCTGTCATTCCTACCGCTTCCATCATTGCAAACTCCTGCCGTCTTGAAAGCATTGAGGTTATCATTGTATTGATAAAATTGAGTATTCCGATCGCCGCAAGAATCATTACCAGACACCCTCCCACGATACGGTACATCTGTTTTGTGGAATAGAATTCCTCCTCCACCTTTTTCTTTGAGTTATAGGTGAGATTGGTATCCACCTTCTCTGTGTAATTAGTAAGCCAATCCTCCATACCTTCAATATTCTCCTCATCCACGTCAATAAAGGTGGTCATGGGCTGCATATCTCCCATGAAAGTCAGATACTCATTCTCTGACAGTATGAATTCACAGTTAAACATCTGCGACCATGGCTTCCTCATCAATCCATTGATGTCCGCCACTGCCAGCACCTCATACTCCTTTGCATCACCATTTTCGTTGTGAAGTGTCACCTTATCTCCAGGATTGAAATAATTGACATCCACACCATCCTCTGACTCAGCCTCGCATCTTGTAGCAATCACATAATTACCCGAATTAAGCTTGGAAACATCTAACTGCCCTTCAACATTTTCAAGTTTATCAAGCATAGTATCACTGACACCGTAAATGGTCCCGTCAATAAAACGCTGCTCCCTTATCTGGCTGATACTCTCCTCAGGCGTAACCTCATCACTATATAAACTATAACCCATATCGGCATAATACATCAGATGTCCCTGTGCATCCGGATTATCAAATATTCTCTTCTCAAAGCCTGCATATTCCTCATCGGTAAACTTATGAACGCACTCCGTTGCATATACATTTCCGGTATCTTTAATCAGATTATTCTCTCCTATTTCAGAAAGAAATTCCCATGTAACACCGTGCAGTGCCACCTCCGCATTGCCAGGTCCGCCATTATACAGCACACCATCATTAACCTGAAAATCGGCAATAGAAAAGCCCGCCACATACTTATCCAGATCAAACCCAATGACAAGACCATATATACCATTTAATAGAATCAGCGAAAGGGATAGCGATGCCACCACCACCATAAGCTTCTTACCGCTCCTATGGGTATTCTGTCTTGCAAGCTCAAAAATTGTAACTCTGTGGGTCTGCTTTATTTCTTTGTTTTTATCTTTTCCTTTCTTCTTTACTACTGATTTTTTACTACCATCCACCTTATCATACTTATAAACATCCTCTTTTTTACGATCTTTTTTGTCATTTCTTTTTAAATTAATTTTATCTTCGATTAAATTCTCCACCTGGCCTTCGGTATACTGCACTGCCGCCACTGCCGTCACCTCTGCGGCAATACGACAGGGTTTGATGCAGCTTATATATACAGTAAGCAGAGAAAATGCTGCTGCAAACACGAATATCCACAACTTTAGTTCAATCTCATAATCAACGGATCCGGTAAAGTTTAACTCTCCCATAATAAATGGAAGAAGTACTTTTCCAACAAACGCACCTGCAAAAAGCCCTGCCGGAATTCCAATAAGTGAAAGCATATAAGCCTGCCTCCACACAATTTTCTTAAGCTGTTTACCTGTTGTTCCTATGGTTTTTAAAAGCCCATAATATCTGATATCCCTATACACATTTATATAAAAGATATTATAAATGATAAGATATCCCGATATGATTATGAGCATAAGAATAGCAACAAAAAATCCCATAGTATCGGCGTCAAGATCCATACCCATATATGCCCAGTTCACTCCCACATTCCACATATCCGGCGGCCATCCAAGCTTGTCACACAGCGCCCCTGTCTGCTGGACAATACCTAGACCCACATAATAATTAATATCTGCAGCTATTCTTCCATTAAAATCTGAGAATTCTATATTTTTATTAAGAACAGAGTTTGTCTTTACAGGAATATATTTTTCCTGAAATTTCTTTGACACACATACCATCTGTGCGGGCGATATCATATCTCCTTCATAATATCCCGAGAGCACAAAATCCTGCTCTATGATCTCGTCATCTATTGCAACTATGGCATGAACAGTTGCACCAACCTCATAAGGTACATTAAGTGCATCTAAAACTATCGTGCTAGTCATTATCTCATTTTCTTTTTCCGGCATGCTTCCCACCGTTGGATATGAAAATGATGATTTTGCCTCTGCATCCTCCATATAATATACCTCTGTCGGTATGGCTCTCAATTCATCATTATCAAGCCCTCCCACATATATCCGGTATGCAGTGTTCTTTACCCAAGGCACAGTCTTTAACTGTTCGTACTCATCCATTGTCATGCATTTGATACCGGCATGACTGTCCGTCCCAACTGACCGCATCTTCTCCTGCTGTGTCTTGTCAAGAATGCTTCCGCCTATTGTAAATACCGAAGTAAATAATATCGCCGTAAGCATAATGGCAAGTACTGCTATTACATTTTTTCCTCTGTTTGCCTTTCGTGTCTCATCCGCAATCCGCTTGACTACGGCACGATTGTTCACCTTCTTCATTATACTTCCTCCACAATTAGACTATTTTCCCATCCTCAATTCTTACGATTCTGTCTGCCATCTGCGCAATCTCTTCGTTATGGGTGATCATGACCATGGTCTGACCGAATCTTTCTCCCGTAACCTTCATTAATCCCAACACATCCTGGCTGGTCTTTGAATCAAGATTTCCGGTAGGCTCATCAGCCAAAAGTATCGCAGGCTTAGACGCCAACGCCCTTGCAATTGCAACTCTCTGCTGCTGTCCTCCGGATAAATGTCTGGGCAGACTGTTAAGCTTTTCCGTAAGTCTCAACACCGAAATCACATCATTAACATACTCCTCATCCACCTCATTGCCATCTAACTGGATTGGAAGAACTACATTCTCATACACATTTAATACTGGAACAAGATTGAAGCTCTGGAATACAAAGCCAATCTTTCTTCGACGGAATATGCACAAAGCATCCTCATCAAGCTCTGAAATGTCCTTGTCATCCACCACCACAGTTCCCGAAGTAGGACGGTCAAGACCACCCAACATATGAAGAAGTGTTGACTTTCCGCTTCCACTCGTACCCACAATCGCAACGAACTCGCCCTTTTCCACACTAAGACTTACTCCGTCCAATGCCCTGACAATGTTTTCATCTGTTCCGTAATACTTTTTTAAATCTGTCGCCTGTAAAATCATATCAGACCTCCTAAATTATTTTTTCTCTTTTATCAGTGTAATGCTCTTTAATATGTAACTCTCATTATGCTTAAAGAAAAAGAGCAGTATTTCTACTGCCCTTAATGATAACACATAATTCTTTCCAGATTATTTCTGAATTCTAACAGTTTTGAAAGAATTCATGGTTTTTATGTAGATTGTTATAAATTCTTAGAACTTGTTAAAGTATTGATTTTACTGGCTTTCCCTATCATTTACTTTCACATATCTTCTTATAAAATTTCATAATCTTTCAAGTATTTGGTGTAAATGTGGTGTAAATGATGTGTGTAGAATTGGTGTAAAGTTACGCACTCTCTTTGATATGTTCTTTAAAGGTATCAAGTACACGTTCTTCAGTAACATGATTGTAAAATCTCATTGTTGTATATGGCGACTTATGTCCCATGATATATTGCAATACGGATATATCCATTCCCTCTCTGGCATACATGGTACAACCGGTATGACGCAATGTCTTGGGTGTGAATTCTTCTATCTTATCCTGCGAAAAGACATTATATTCTCTTACAAGATTACACATATCGAATCGTAGTTCAGACGCCATATATGCTCCGCCATCTTTCACAAAAAGAAATCCACTTACTCCGTCAATACTTAAATCATCTGTCACGTCATCTGCTAATTCTTTCAATATATGCAACAATTCATCTTTTAATGGAATACGTCTTATATTCCTACCTTTTGTAGCTGATATATGCAACCTTGCTCTACTCTCATTTTCAGCTTTATACCATAGCAACTGCTTATCAATGGTAATTGTACTGTTCTCAAAATTAATGTCTGACTTTGTGACTGCAATACACTCCCCGATACGCACCATCGTTTCACGCATGAGCAGGAATATAGGATACAAATTCTTATCATGCTCACGTACATATTTCATCAATGCTTTATCCTGTGTTTTTGTAAGTGGTATTGTTTCCTTTTGCCTACCCTCTATATTATTCAATGCACGCCTGCATGGATTTTTGTTGATCAACTTCATGGAATCCATCGCATAATTAAATATAGAATTCATCAATTTATGAAAATACGTTACTGTTCCATAAGATAATCCATTTTCCACAAGAGAACTGTAAAATGAAATAATGTCTGCCCTGCAAATATCTGAGATTTTCTTATGCCCTATCACAGTATCACTTACATTCTTATGCCACTCTGATCTGTAATTAATCTTTGTCTTTGGTGCAAGCGGTCTTCCTCTATATCTTTTATTATCAATATAGATTTCAAACATTTCATTTAACGTGAGCTGTTTTGCTTGAATAGAATTGTTACTTTTAAGAATTAAACTGATCTCCTCTTCCTTTTCCCTTAAAGAAATATCCTCCTTCTTTCCCTTCGGCATCCTATCAAATTCGGTGAGCTTCCAGCTATATACTGTCTGCCTCTTACCCGTCAGGTCAATGTATCGGAACATATATTTTCCGTCTGCCCTCTGGCTCTCACCATTTCGAAGATTTCTGCCTTTGTTATCTTTTCTATTATTCATATTGATTGCTCCTTTCACTATACCCGAAAGAGCAACTATGACACTTTCATTGTATCACAGTTGCCCTTGTAATACAGCACATAATTATAAAAAATATCAAGAAATTATCCTTATATTTTGCGTTTTATATTTTTGTATTTATGTCCGTATTATCCACTTGTGACTTTATATAATTTGTTTTTTTAATTTGATTCAATAATTTCACTCTATATGCAATCTCTCTGATTCATATACATTTCAAATGCCTGTCTTTTTATAAGGGTTTTATTACCTATAGTTAAAATGAAACCATCTCCGTCTGTCCTTATCAGCTCCCTCAATCTGTTTTCTCCTATGTTGGAATACTCTGCGCACTCTTTGATAGTAAGAGCATATTTGTTCCAGATGGGGACTGTTTCATTCTTTTTATTTGTATTATCTTTATGTGTGTTTTTGTTATCTGTATTCACCTGCACCACCTCCATCATCTCCAAAACATTTACACTTTAATTTGTTTCACAATAATTTCAACATGTTGTTATTATTCTAATTTATGGTGATGAAAATGAACATGCCACAGATGGCACATTTATGTGCAAATTTGGCACAATTTAAAAAAGCAGAGAAATAACCTCTGCTTTAACCACACTAAATTTGTCTCTTATTTATTTGGCAAAATAAATACCGTCTTCACCCCGTTGCCCAGCAACGGCAAGATACGCATTTTGTCAGACAAAACACATCTTGTTAGGGGCAAAGCCCCTAAAACCCCTTTACAAATAACAGAATATACATTTTTTTTACTATTGTCGGCTCATTTGTCCGCTAAAATGTCGGCTTTTTCTTAACTTTGTCAGCTTTTTCGTTGTTTTTGTCGGCTAAAGTGTCGGCTCAAATCACTGTTGTCGGCTTAATTGTCGGCGGATTTGTCGGCACATCCACTGTCTGTCGGCTCTTTTGTCGGCTAATCTGTCATCTTTTTTATGATTATGTCGGCAGATTTAACTATTTTGTTGGCTTCTTGTCGGCTAAATATTTTTAAATTTCAACCATAAATATAGACATTATTTTTGAAAACACCAAACAACATTTTGTCAGCTAATTTGTCGGCTCTTTTGTCGGCTTTAACAATTATTATTCAACTGATAAATTATATCAATTGAATTTCTTAAATCTATATCGTTTCTTCTTAGTACTTCCCTCACTTTCCAAAACACCTATCTTTTCTGCTTTCGCTAGCAATCTTCCCGCTGTTTTTAACTGAACATCTAATAGATCAGCAACACCTTCACTATTGAAACTGCTATTATATCCGAATTTTTCGTAAACTAATTCCATTCTTCTTCTTTCCAATTTAGACATTAATTCGGACATTAATTCGGACATTAATTCGGACATTAATTCGGACATTTCTTGACTCTCAAACCCTTCACGAATCAAAATCGTTGTTTCCAAATATGTTCTATCCTCATCTGTCTCAAAAATTGGTGCAGGAGAATTATTCTTTTTAAGCTCTCGTAAAATCTTTGAAATACCTGTCCCCTGCTTTTCTGAAAGATCTATTTCCTTAAAAAGCTCACCAATCCTTCTGTTTCGATATTTGCGGGCACGAACCTTGCCATTTGCAAACTTCTCCATATCAATCCATTTATCCGGTCCCGGAAAATTGATAATCATAATCCTGTCAACATATATTCTGATTTCGACAGGCGTATCATCACGATATGATTTGTGAAATACTGCATTTACCAGTGCCTCTTCAAGCGCATTATAAGGATAATTGTCATAGGTTTCTGACTTTTCCTGATTTTCGATTTTGTTAACCTTAGTTAAAATCACATTAGTCTGTATATACTCTAACGCATCTCTAACCTGTTTCCATATCGGTCCGGTAAATGTTTTCTCGACAAAATCATCTCCTGCCTCAGCATCCGGCGAATCAAATTTTACCAGATCAATCTGCGCTCCCGGGATATATTTATCAGGTCGCTCCGAAAACATTAATACCGCAATATTACGTAATTCTATACCTGTATCGGTTTCATTTGCCACCTCTAACGAAAGCAATAAATCTTCTAAAGTGCGGGTATTCATATCTTCCACTAGTGAACTGTTACTGTCTCTAAGAAAATCCTCAAGATAACCTCGTCGTATTATATCTATTTTCGCCATACGATTAACACGATCATCATAAGGAATTGAATTAAATTTCTCAAACAATTCAGATATCTCTGACTGCTTTGCAATTACAGTCAAGGATGCCGGACGAATCCAATAATGTTTTGTCTTATCATTTTTTCCTTCCTGCTTTTTTGTATAAATGTCCTTGGGTGCACGATACGGACCTGCATCTCCCGGAGAACTCTTCAGATATATTAAATGAGTATTCTCATCCGGATAGTTCACAACCTCAATGATAGGAATGTAACGTGGCTCGATCTGATTACAATACTGAAAAATCTCTTTTTGAATAGAATCCAATTTCTCCGGTTCGACACCACATGGCGGTAATACAGGCAGACCATCTTTCTCTTCAACCCCAATCACAATATATCCACCGTTAACATTTGCATAATCATTGGCGAAGGCACAAATAGTATGAATAATATCCTCTGGATTCCACCCCTGTTTATACTCAACCCTATTACGTTCTACGACCTTACCCTCTAAAAGAGTTTCTATTTTTAATGGTATCACTGGATCACCTTCTCTCACCATTCACACAATGTTAAAAAGTTAAGCAATTAATTCCGAAACATATTGCTCTCTTTGTGTCCATAATGCAGGATCAATTCCATATTCTTTTAACGCACCAATCGCATCCTCTGATACCTTTTTTTCTGTATCTTGAATAAATGTTAATAATTTTGCTTTATCATGGCGTGAATCTTTCGTATCATTCCATGCAAAAATTATATTTTTTGCAGCATTAAGATCCATATTATTTACAACCTTAATAAATCTCACTGCTGTATTTTTTGATTTAGCTATTGCGAAATCATAATGAGTAGTTAACTTACTTTTCCCTACAAGGCATATATTATTAACATATCTTACGTCGTGATCATCAAAAAATTTTTGAACATCTTCTATGAAAACTGATTGTACATTATTCCTTGATAAATAAAACATATCACTAACCTTTACCATACATTGTGCAAGCATATGTTTCTTTAATGGCAAATCATTCATTGTGCATTGTACTTCAAGTTCATTGTCCTCTGTTTTTGTTACCCCATGCGATTCAACTATTGCATCTAAAATTGCTTTTCTTCTTTCGCTTGTAGTAAAATTGAAACCACCTAATTGCAAATCACCAATAGTCGAACCATCATCTGTAATAGTATATGTCCCATTATTATTATCAATAATATACATTTCTACAAAATCATTATTTCTATCGAAAAATGG
>CAMHMG010000114.1 GCA_946186175.1 uncultured Clostridia bacterium
GAAAGAAGTAAATCAGACAAACTGCTATGCGTAAAAAGGTAACAAACCCGAATTTTATGAAGTCACAAACTTCTCATCTCTACGTTCGAAGACAGCCCTTGCCGCTGTTGCCTCAGTCAGTTTCTTTTCGATTCTATCAATGTCTTCCACAATAACATTTGCGGTTAGTACCACCTTTTCTCCATAGGCGCTGTCGCTGATATCTATTCCATTCTGTCCTAAAATATACTGTATCTTTCCAAGGTCATTATAATTAGTTGTAATAACAAGCGGAATCACACACTTTTTCGTGACAATGCCTGTTGCTGCAATACACTCCTTACAAGCTTCAGTATAGCTTCGGACTAAACCACCCGTCCCAAGAAGTGTACCTCCGAAATATCTTGTCACAACTATGCAGACATTGTTAAGCCCGTTTCCCGTTATTACCTCCAATATAGGTTTACCTGCAGTACCACTTGGTTCTCCGTCATCAGAAAATCTCTGAATTACATCCTCTTCACCAACGCTATAGGCATAGCAATTATGTCTTGCATCATAATGTTTTTTCTTAATCTCCGTGATAAATGAATCAGCTTCTTCTTCGCTTTCAACATGCCGGACATATCCTATAAATCTCGATTTCTTTTCAACATATTCGCCCGTTCCGGACTCTATTATAGTCTTATATTCTTTTCCCATATATCCTGATATTACCTCTAATATGTTTATCATTTACCTTATTCAAATATATTTACAATGAGGATACTAACACATAAACGTGAAAAAATAAATAGTTAAAAGGATATCTGATGACATTTTCCGGTCCTCAGATATCCTTTTCTGCCTTACATATTTACCTGCTCATAGATATTGCTTTCCATAGAAATCGTTACTACTCATTCACTTTCTTACGAACAAAACATCAAGTGTTTTATCCTGTACTGAACAGTCACCCGGACTTCCTTAATTCAAAGTAAACTTGTCTACAACCTGATTGAGATCTTTAACTATCATATCCTGTGTATCAGACATATTCGAAATATCCGATACATGTTCCGAAACAACTTCAATATTCGAACTAATCTCAGAACTTAACTTAGTTGTATCTTCTGTAGCTTCTGCAATATTCTGTACTGCATCAGTAACCTCCTGCATTATAGTCCTGATCAATTCAGACATCTCAGAGATTTCATTAGCTGTGGCATCAAATTCTTCTGCATCCTTTCTATACTGTTCAGCAATCTTCACAAAATCATTGTAATCAGGCTCTACTGTATTCTGCATAAATCCGAGCATACCTTCTGCATTGCTTAACAGTTCAGAAAAAGCATCTTTAACTCTTGAAATAGTAGATTGAATCTTATCAACAGCATCAGATGTGCTTCCGGCCAAGTATCCAATCTCGCTGGCTACAACTGCAAAACCTCGTCCTGCATCTCCGGCTCTGGCTGCTTCTATAGAAGCATTTAACGAAAGAAGATTAATCTGTTCTGCAATCTCAGAGATCACATTAGCCATTTCTCCAATACTCTCAACAATTCCTGCATTTTCTATACTGACCTTCAATTTCTCTTCAAACTTTTGTGACAAATTAGTAGCAGAAGAATAAGCATTACGACTGCTGTTACCAACCTGCTTAGCTCTCACCATTATCTCCTGTGCCATATCCATGCTTTTAGATGTCTCAGTAGCAAGTATGTTGATATTGGACAACACCTCTTCAGCTGAAGCATTAACTTCCTCGGTTGCAGCACTTGTAGAAAGCATCGCCGAATTAACATCTCTGGTAATGGAATGAATATCTTTGAATTTTTCCGACAATAATTCAGCGGCGTCATTTAATTTTACACCGGATTCCTCAATTTCTACTGCACGATTTTTGATATTGGCTATAACATCCTTATTACTGTTATACATATGATTCAATGAGTCTCCCATACGCCCAAGTTCATCTTCAGATGTAACTTTAAGAGGCTCAATTGTAAAATCACCATCTGCAAGCGAGCCGGCAAAATGCTGAACCGCCCCAATCCCCTTTGATATAGAATTGACTTGCAGTAATATGACAATAACCATAGCTATTAAGGCAAGCAGGGACAGGATTAGAAGTTTTGCCATAAGTACTTTGATTGGAGAATTAAGTTCAGACTGAGGAATCTGCAATATCAGCCTCCAACCTGTGCTTTTCAATGGAGAAAAAAAAAGATTCATCTTACCCTGTGCTCCATCATAGGAAGATTCACCGCTCTCTTTATCTATAATCATTTTTCCGGCCTTAGCAAGTGAAGAATTCTTGTCTTCTGTAATATTCTCATTATTCTTTACCTTTTCCGCTTCCACACCGGCTAAATATGTACCTTTAGCTGTAGTAAGCATCGCGCTGCCGTTCTTGCCTACAACAATGTTGTCAATCAATGTTGTCAAAGTTCCAAGCTGAATATCTACAGTTACACAGCCAATATATTTGCCGTCAACAATTATCGGACAAGCGCATGTAGACATTACAACATCCGATGTAGGATCATAATATGGATCCGTAAACTGTGCATGATCAGCATTAACACACATAGTATAGTATTCCTGATTAAAATAATCATACTCCGCATTGCTGTAATCAAAAGTTGTCACCAGACTTGAGCCGTCCTTATATACATATGGCCCCATATATTCTTCATTAGGATCATAGGCATATGGCGCAAACCAAAGACCGCTTCCCATAACAATATCATTATCCGTAATGATATTACCCAGCATCGCCTCATATTGAGTCCATGTCAATTCCGTATAACTGGTCTCAACCATATCAGCAATTGTAGTTGACATATTTGAAACAGAATCCAAGTATTCTCCCAACTCGCCCTGCCTGGCCTCTAATTCTGCTTCCATGGTCTTATTAATCTGGTTGTTAAGAACATTTCTACTGGTTCTTATACTTACTATTGCCACCAGCACCATTGCTATTATTACACACGGAAGAATAGACAGTATCATTCTTACACTAATTTTTTCAATCTTCAAATAATATAGCCTCCTTTTCTGACAGTAATTAGGTATTCTCATTTTATCATATCAGTACTCTTTTTCCTACTATTTTTTAGGTGATTTAACTTTTTTAGCAGATATACTATAAAAATCTTTTAAAATTAGGTTTTTTGCCCTCGTCATTGAATAAATATAGCAATTTTTGTCCATGTTTGATATAATGATATTTATTTTAATACTGATATGATCATTTAGCGGAGGCATTATAAATGAACTATTCAAAAAAGAACATAGAAAAGAAACAGAAAAAACTGGTTTCAAAAAGCTCAAAGAACAAAAACAAGATCACATATATTCTGTATAAATGTTTTATTTTCATATTTCTGTTTGCAATAGTTTCCGGAGTCGGTGCGGGAATTGGAATGTTTACATCCATAATCGACAACGCACCGGATATTACAGACATCAAAGAAAGTGTTAAGCTGGAAGGATTCCAAACCACTATATATAATCAAAAAGGCATGGAACTTACCACACTCTCAACTGCCAATTCTAACCGTATATACGTCGAATACAAGAATATACCACAAACGCTTATTGATGCATTTGTAGCTATTGAGGATTCGCGTTTCTGGGAACACAACGGTGTTGATGCAAAAGGTATTCTTCGTGCATTTTTTGTCGGGGTCAAAAACAAAAACTTTTCAGAAGGCGCATCTACCATCACCCAGCAGCTTATCAAAAATCAGATTTTTAATGTCGGATTAAATGAGAGCACCTTTATGGACTCATTAAAGCGTAAAATACAGGAACAGTATCTTGCAATAGAACTTGAAAAGCAGGTAGACAAGAAAGACATACTGGAACTTTATCTTAACGCTATTTATCTCGGTCAGGGATCTAACGGAGTGCAGACTGCATCAGAAACGTATTTTGGCAAGGAGAATTTGAATGAACTTACACTCTCAGAATGTGCAGTCATTGCTGCCATCACCCAAAGTCCCACGAAGTACGATCCTGTCCTTAATCCTGACAATAATCAGATCAGAAAAAATGTTGTTTTGCAGAAAATGCTCGAGCAGAAACTGATAACGCAGAGTGAATATGACGAAGCAATTGCTGATGATGTATACGCAAGGATATCTAATAACAAAGAAAAAGAAGAGACCACTGAAAAAACCTATAACACCTATTATATAGATGCCGTTATCAATTCACTTTCCAATCAGCTTGTCAACGAACTGGGTTATACCGAAACCCAGGCCTACAATACAATTTATTCCGGCGGTCTTTCAATCTATATCAACCAGGATCCCAAAATCCAGGAAATATGCGATGAGGAGATTAACAATTCAGACAATTATCCCACTACTACAAGTGTAGCATTAAACTATGCTTTGACGCTTACCGATCCCAAAAGCGGTGAACTTCATAACTATTCAAGCGGGCATCTTATAAAATACTATGCCGAGAAAACCGGCAACCAGAAGTATAATCTTATTTATTCAAGTGAAGATACAGCAAGAGCCGCAGCGGATGAATTCAAAGCAGCCATGATCGAGGAAACCGGTTATGAGGAATTAGCTGAATCATTCTCAACCACAATCCAACCACAGGCATCATTTGTCATACTCGACCAAAAAACCGGTTATGTAAAGGCTATCTGCGGTGGACGAGGTGAGAAGAAAGGTAATCTTACTCTCAACAGAGCCACCGATTCAAAAAGACAGCCTGGTTCAACATTTAAGGTGTTAGCTGCATATGTTCCTGCTCTCGACAATGCAGGAATGACGCTTGCCACAACGTTTGTTGACGAGCCATTAAGCTACAGTAACGGAACACCTGTTAAAAACTGGTATGGCGATTACAGAGGAATGCAGACCATCCGAACCGCAATCAAAGACTCAATGAACATAATAACCGTCAAATGTTTTCAGGAAGTTACTCCTCAGGTCGGTTATGATTATCTGTGCAATATGGGAATTACCACCTTGAGAAACGGCTCAGTATCTGTCAATGGTGTTGCGGAAAATGACATTAATGAGTCACTTTGTCTTGGCGGTCTTACTGAAGGAGTCACTAATCTTGAACTTACCGGTGCTTATGCCTCCATAGCAAACGGCGGCACGTATGTTGAGCCTACGTTCTTTTCAAAAGTCTTAGATCATGATGGAAATATACTAATTGACAACACACCGGAAACCAAGCAGGTAATGAAAGACACTACTGCATGGTTGATCAATAATGCTATGCAGGATGTTGTCAAATCAGGTACCGGAACTGCTGCCCGTCTTTCAAGCGGAATGGTCGTAGCCGGAAAAACCGGAACGACATCAAGCAATTACGACTACTGGTTCTGTGGTTCTACACCATTTTACACAGCAAGCATTTGGATGGGATATGATTCTAATACCGATTTTTCAAACAGCAATCTACACAAAGTAATATGGCGAAAGATCATGGATAAGATTGTTGAAGAAGAAGAACAGGATACCTCTGCAACATTTGAAAAACCAGGCAATATAGTCAGTGAGAAGATTTGTGCAACATCAGGATTATTACCTGCTCCTGATCTATGTAAATCCATTATAACCGAGTATTTTGCAAAGGATACGGTTCCAACCGAAACCTGTGATCTCCATCAAAACGTAACTCTTTGTGATGAAACCCATTATAAAGCAACAAGCGAATGTCCTCATACAACAACATATAACTATACAACCAATGATAATGGAGATATCACCTTAAAGGATGCAGACTTTACTCCTCCGGCAGATTTCATGGATATACCTTGTCCTGAACATCCTGAAAAAGAAAAAAAGAAAAAGAAAGAAGCCGACGAGGAAGATGAGTTCTATAATGACCAGACAGTATATAACATTCAGGCTAGCTCTGACGGAGATGGTTATATATCCGGACCATTATACGCATTTGCCGGCGATTCAATTACTCTGACATTTAACCCTAACCCTGGATCTGTCCTAAGTAACGTTGTGATCGACGGAGTTGCTCAGGGTGCGATAACATCATATACTTTTGAAAATATCTCCTCCGATCATGATGTTATAGCAATATTTGTAACTGAAGAAAATATAGAAGCGGAACCTGTTCCTACAGGAGCTTCCCAATTGTTTATGCGTATTACAAATGACTTCAAAAGACGTTTTCATCTATAGAACAAAAAGCAGCAGATGCAAAGAATTCTGCTGCTTTTGTTTTTTGATGACATATTCATAATCAAAGGTAATCAAGTGAAACTGCTTTTAGTACTTAATGATATACGAGTTGCTACATTGCCGCAGCTCTACATCATTTTGCCATCTTAGGTTGAAATATCAGTGATGCAATATAAGCAAACACTAAGGCTGCTGAGGTTCCGACTGCCGCCATCTTAAATCCTCCACGAAATACCCCTATCAATCCGTCATTATCAATCGCCTCCTTAATTCCTTTCCACAGATTATAACCAAAACCTGTAAGCGGAACCGATGCCCCACTCCCTGCATATTCAAGAAATGGTTCGTATATCTGCAAAGCTCCGAGAATCGCTCCCGTACAAACAAGCAAAACCATTATCCTTCCCGGCATCAGCTTTGTCTTTTCCATCAGTATCTGGGCAGCCATACATATCAGCCCTCCAATAATAAATGCTTTAACATATTCCATATATCAATTCATACTCCTCTCTCTATTACTACCCCATGTGCTATTCCCGGTACAGTCTGTCCTTCATTATAGCTTACAGTTGACAAAAGAGCTCCCGTAGGTACAAACAGTATTCTCTTTGTTTCTCCGCTTCTAAGCTCATTCATAAGCATCCCTGCTAATGTTACTGCAGAACATCCACATCCGGAACCACCGGCGTGAGTATCCTGTTTTTCATCATCGTAAATTTCCATCCCGCAATCCATATGAATGCTTGCGATATTAATACCTTGATCCGAAAGCAGTTTACATAATATTTCTCTTCCGACAACACCGAGATCACCTGTTACAATCCTGTCATAATCCTCCGGCTTTCTATCAAAATCCTTCAAATGATTATATATAAGATCTGCCGCTGCGGGTGCCATACATGCTCCCATATTAAGAGAATCCTTTACTCCATAATCCACGACCTTACCTGTTGTAATTCCGGTAATCATTACATCCCCGTATTCCTTTGAAAGGATAAACGCACCACTTCCCGTAACAGTCCATGTTGATGACATAGGTCGCTGATTACCATACTCTAAAGGAAATCTGAACTGCTTTTCGGCTCCTCCGAAATGGCTTGAAGCAGCCGCAATAACTGTATCCGCATATCCGCCATGAACTGTCATTGAGGCAAGTGCAAGTGCTTCACCCATTGTTGAACATGCACCATATAGTCCAAACAACGGAATCTTCAAATCCATAACACCGAAGGTAGTCGCTATTAGCTGTCCTAACAGATCTCCTGCAAACAGATATCTTATATCCTCCGTCTTAAGCCTTGCCTTTTGTAAAGCAATACTTATGCTCTCTTTGAGCATCTCACTTTCTCCCTCTTCCCACGTATCCTTTCCAAATGTAGCATCTTCAACTATCTTATCAAAGGTGTCCTTAAGCGGTCCATCTCCTTCCTTCGGACCTACTACCGATGCAGACGACATGATATGCACCGGATCATCAAATGCAATGCTCTGTGAACCTACCTGTAATCCCTTCTTAATTTTAATCACCTCATTTCATAATTTTATGGTATATAGACAATCGCGAAACTCTTTGAAGGTGTATATGAGTTGTGCAATTAGAAAAGGTGCTACATTTCTGTAACACCTTTCATCTTTAATAGTATCTGCATACACCTACTAATTATTCATTATTATATTGTATCTATCCAGTTATGATTCATAGATACACGACAGGCATGGAGCTTACGCACAATCCTGATAATCTAATCATTTAATCACGCTTCAGCTGCAGTTCCTGAAATCATCCATGGCGATGGCTGTGCAACCATAATACTTCTCTTATCACTCTTAGAAACTGAAATCTGAAGAACTTCCGTCTCATTGATATTATACTTATCAAATATATTCTTGATATTAACAACCATATCAAGCTCTAAAGTATAAATAATAAACTGCATCTTAGGATTAACCTCCAGCAATACCTTAATCTCTTCCTCTAATCTCTTAGATGCTACAATAAATGAAAGTCTCGGTGTAGGCACCTTTGCCAAATTCTCCTTGGTAACTCCCGAAATGATTTCTATATTATGTACGCCAAACTTGCTGACATTATCCTGCATTGCACGCATATCTCTTGAATCGGGCTCTACCGCAATAATAGTTCCCTCACTTGCCTCAATAGCAGCCTCAATAGCTATACTCTCACCGCTTACGATACATATAGTATCACCGACATCACATGAAAGCATGTTCATGATAACGGATCTGATCTCGTGTCCCACATAATTAACCGAGCCCTTAGTAAAGAATTCATTCTTAATTCCAAAACGTGAAGCCTCTCTCGTATTCTCATTTATCACAAAGACAACAACCGGTTCTGTAATCTTCTTGTCCATGAAATCCTTAACCTTGCAATTCTCAACCTTATTATCAGCAGAAAGGCCATATCCAACCCACATATCAAGGTCACCGTAATCACCTTCCCACATCTCATAGAAGAGCTCCGGATGACTCTCATCTGCAAATATCATTACACGCTTATGTGTCTCAATTGTCGGAAGCACATTCTTCTGCTTACCGCATATGTTAAGCATCTTAATTTTCTCCGGACTAACTTCCATACGATCAGCGAAATTGCCAACCCATTCAAGCATCTCACTGTTGTTATACATATCCATTCCACTTGATCCCATAACCAATACCTCCCAACAAAATATTATAATTATAATACTCAAATATTGTAGCATTATTCCACATTTTTATCAATGTCTTTTATTGTGGTATATCCTCAGTCAATTTATTGTAATAGCGATTCAATGATATTTGCAGTCTCCCCTACAAGATCATTACAGTTTTTCCCCTGCATACGTCTTTTCATGATCAAGCCGGCACATTTATTGTCACCATTCTGTTCAAGAAAACGTTTTTCAAATTCTTTAACCGCTTCCGGCTTTATCATTTTTAACAATTTTATGCCAGCCAATAATCCACCGCATTTTCCACCCTCAGATCTGGGTGTAGGGGCAATACGGGCCGCTTCATCCTCCGACATACCAAGCTTATCGGCAAAAGCTCTGAAAATGCTGACTGAGCAGCTGTTTCCGTTTTTGTGTTTTTCTCTCGCAATCTTCTCGTATCCCATGTAATATCACACTCCTCTTCTCTTATGAAAATATAGTTGATTGCACAACTCAAGAAAGAAAAAAATTATCCTAATTACCTTCTCATAATATATCTTATCGGAAGGAAAGGAATGTCAAGCGAAGCGAAGACTTTACTTTCACCTGATAAGATAACGAGAAAACGAAGTTTTCGAGATTATGAGAATGTACGAAGTACTTCTCATAATATTCGTTTATGGTCAACTTAGCGGAATTAGCAGCTTTACGGAAAATCCTCCATTCTCATCCGCACGCTCGCAGATCAGGTCTCCATCCATCTTTTCCATAAACGACTTTGAAATGTATAATCCCAAACCGCTTCCTTCTTTCTGCCTCTTCTCTGCGTCCTTTCCGCGATAGAACTTGTTCGTAACAGCAGGAAGTTCTTCCTCTGAAACACCCGGACCATAATCTCTTATCTTCATTTCCAGGTAATCGTCAATCAATGAATAATCTACGTCTATTTTCGTGTTCGCATACTTGTATGAATTGGTGATTATATTACC
>CAMHMG010000115.1 GCA_946186175.1 uncultured Clostridia bacterium
TAGAAACTCTTTTTTCGGACAAACAGTCATAGAAATAAAACTTTTTATCCAAGCGCACGCATTTATAAAAACTAAATCAGACAAACTGCTATGCATACAAAATTTAAGAAGAGTTTCGAGTACAAACTCAAATATGGAGAGGAAGAAAAATGTCAAAAATAACAACGTTTATAAAACAACATAAAGTGGTTTTGATAATAGATGTGATTCTTATTGCGATGTACTTTATCATCACTGCTATTGCGCATCAAAAAGTGGACTCCATGTATTCTCAGCAGGAAGCGATGCGTTGGGAGAATGACGAGGTGACAAATTCTTCTAAGAAAGATTCGAAAGAAGAAAATGCTGATGCAAAGAAGTTCATCATCAAATCCTTAGTGGGTGAGAAGAAAATGCCATATGCTCAGGTTAGTGCATTTGTTTCACCGGGATATGGGATGAGTGTGGATGGAATCAGTGATGTAAGAAGTTCGATTGCAGAAAAACTTAACAAAGATTCTTATTCGGATTCCATGACAGAAGGCAGAGTGTGGATAGATGCATATAGTTGTGAGACTACAATTAATCTTAGAAAAGACAACAATACCGTTCCTGCAAAGGCAGTTGCGGTTGGCGGAGATTTCTTTCAGTTCCATCCTATGAGATTACTTTCGGGAAGTTATATATCTGAAAGTGATGTCAATCAGGACAGAATTGTTGTTGATGAGAATTTTGCGTGGGCGATGTTCGGTTCTAATGACATAATCGGTATGCAGGTGTGGCTTAATAACAGTGTTTATTTTGTTGCAGGTGTTGTAGAGACACCGAAGGACAAATTATCAGAGATTGCGTATGGAAATGATAATCGCATATATATGAGTTATAGCGAATTGAAGAAGAATATTGAGAATCTGCCCATAACCTGCTATGAGGCTGTATTACCTAATCCGATTTCCAACTATGCATATTATACGTTGAGAGAGGCATATGGTCTTACAGAGGAAGAGGCTGATGATTCAATGAAGAAACAGGAGAATCCGTTATCCTTTGATGAAATTGAAGTTAAGGAAAATACTAAGCGTTATAACAGTATGGAACTCATAACCAATGCAAAGAACTGGAAGTACCGTACAATGCACACAGCACCGGTTGGATACCCGTATTGGGAGAATGTTGCAAGGGTTCAGGAAGATACCCAGATGAAATTATTGATAGTAAGATATCTGTTGCTTGTATTTCCACTACTTAGCTTAATATGGATTATATATGGTCTCTTTGAGAGAAAGACATGGACTGTTAAAGGTCTGGTGTTAGGCGAGATTGAAAAGAGAAGAGAGAAGCGAAACTGGGAAGCATATGAGAAGATGCTTGCAGAGAAGGAAGCTGAAAATATCATCGAAGTGGAAGGTCTTGAATCTGATAATTCAAGTGATAACTATAACCTGGAATCAGAAAATGAGACAACTGATGATGAGATAGAAGAATTTGATGACGATACAGTACAACTTAGATCAGTTACAGGTAGTGAACTGTTCTGATTAAATATTATAATTAAAAATATGACGTACAAAAGGACAGTTTGTTTAAGAGCAGACTGTCCTTTTTGTGTAAAGTTTAAACAAAGAGATAGTTTGTTTTGCGGGAAGATTATTATTCAAAGGGATTTTTATTTACTTTTGTTTCTTTTATAACGCTCCGCATAGAAGATTTACTAATATATTCATAGTCTGTATGAAAACCAAAGGTTTTGTGAAGGATATCCGTTAAATCTGTTCTTGTATAAGACGGGATATATCCGCTTTTTGATGAAAGACGTGTTAACTGCATACTACGTAGAGTTTGCAGAATCTTCTCAAATGTATACTCTGTACCTATTTTTTGTTCTAAAAGGCGATAAATCAGCAAACTAATATAGCAAATATAGCACAATAAAGCGCGTATAAATTTTAAAAATTTGACAAAAAAAGAAGCCTATTTCAAGGCTTTGCAATACTTTTTTCAATATTTAACTGTCAAACTCCCGGGTTTATGCAGGATGGAGTCAGTACTTATATCAATAGACAATGGTAGTTCACAGAAACTGAAATCTGCGGTATAATAACATTAGGTTTGTATGATTCATATAAATGTGCCTTTGTGCAAGCACAAGCACAGTTTTACCTTTTGACCGGGGTATCATACTACATTGGGAGGAAGTTATGGGCATTTATTTGTTAGGATTTTTTAGAGAAAATTGTCTTGTGCTGATCATGCTGGTAGGGGCAATCGTCATGTTGGCGGGATTCGGGAACGAGATCAGATCCCGGGCAGGAAAAAATTTTCCATACATTGTGGCCGGACTTGTCATTTTGCTGATTGTCCAATATATGGAACGATATTTTGCACAATTGACACATTGGACCATATGGAGGAGTCTGCTTTCGGCCATCAGCTATGACATGTATCCGCTTTTACTGGTGCTCTTTTTAAAGATTCTGATACATGGCGAAGTGAATCAGTTAATGCTCTGGACCCCGTTCATGATCAATACGGTGGTATCAGCGCTGATGTTGTTAAATACACCGCTTACGGTACACTTTGGGACAGATAATCATTTTAGCAGAGGAGCCCTTGGATTTGTCCCCTTTGCGACGTCGTATTGGTATCTGTTTTTGTTAGGGCATTATGCTACCCGGTATTTTAAGGAACGAAACTGGAGAGTCAATGCAATCTATGTCTTTATTGTCGTTTCCCTGATTGTTGGAAATTGTATCGATATGTTGAGCAGTGATCTGGTTTTGAATGAGATCATTGTATTTGATATTCTGGTTTACAGTTTGTATATCACGGTGTCTGATCGGTTATATGCGGCGAGGGAACAGGCAAAAGCCGAGATGCAGTTATATCACATGCAGATTCAGCCACATTTTATCTATAACAGCCTGGGAGTCATCCGGGTTCTGATTCCGGATGAATGTGAGGCAAAGGAAGTATTGGATCAATTTACCCGGTTTTTGAGGGGAAGTGTGGATATGCTGGCTACAACCGAGTGCATTCCCTTTGAACGGGAACTGGCAACGGTAGAGAGTTACCTTTATATGGAACAAAGGCGATTTGGAGACAGTATTCAGGTTGAGATGGATATCCGGGATAAGAGTTTTCTGCTTCCACCATTTACGATGCAGATTCTGGTGGAAAATGCTATCAAACACGGAATCCGGCAAAAAAAAGGAGGGAGAGGAACACTGATTCTTCGATGTTACCGGGAGGAAGAGGAACACGTGATTGAAGTAGAGGATGATGGTGTCGGTTTTGTTCCGGAAGAGGTCTGGATGGAGCAGCAAGACAGTTGGGGAAAAGATGGCAGGGAACATATTGGACTTATGAATGTAAAGAAACGTCTGACCAATATGTGTGATGGAAAATTAGAAGTCGAATCGGAACCCGGGAAAGGAACACTTGTAAGAATTCTCATTCGGGAAGAAAATGCAAAAGCAAAAAAATTGGAAAAAACAGGGAGGAAACGAAACGATGCAGATTTTAATTGTAGATGATGAGCCGGCAGCAATTGCAAACTTAAGATCCGTGCTGAAACATGTGGTACCGGATGCGGAAGTTATGGAGGCGGAAGATGCGGATTCGGCGGTTAAAATATGCAAAAAGAACAAATTTGATGTGGCATTTGTGGATATCGAAATGCCGGGGGAAAGTGGTCTGGAACTTGCAAAACGGCTTTGGGGATACCAGCCTTACCTGAATGTTATTATGGCAACAGCTTATCCGCAATATGCACTGGAAGCCCACAGACTCTATGTCAGTGGATACATATTAAAGCCGGCCATGGAGGATGAAGTAAGGGATGCCTTGTCGCATTTGCGGAATCCGATCAAAGAAATGGAAGAAGGACTGTATGTACAATGCTTTGGTTCCTTTGAGGTGTTTTACGGGGGCGAAATTGTCCGGTTTAAGCGAAAACAGTCAAAGGAATTGTTTGCCTACCTGATTGACCGGCGGGGAGCGGAAGCCACCAGCGGTGAGATTCAGGCGGTGCTTTTTGAAGATCAGGCGAATGACCCGGATAAGCAGAGGGATCATTTCCATAAAATCTGGTATGATCTTCGCAAAACATTAGAAGAAATCGGATGTGGTGACGTGCTTAAGCATGGAAGAAATTCCTATTGTATCGTACCGGATCGGATTGTTTGTGATTATTATCAGGCACTGGCGAAATACGCAGACTGCTTTGGAAATTTTAACGGAGAATACATGAGCCAATATAGTTGGGCGGAGACTACTTTGGCAGGGCTGATAAATGCCGGTTCTCCATTTAGAAATGCACAACATTAGAGTAGAAAGTCTGAAGAAGTTAACGGATAGAGAGGCTGTTGCGCTTTGGCGCACAGCCTCTTGTTGTTATATCCGGAAGCATAATAGAATAACAACAAATGAAAACGGACATAAATTGTCCATTTTTTTTAAAATTTTTTCGGTTTTTGTCATTTTTTTGTCCATGTGTTGTCCATGTGGGGATGCTACAATCATAACAGTTGACAAACGTACCCTGTGCCCTGTTGCATATTTGGAAGTGAATTTTATAAAGGAAAGGTAACAAACCGTGGGGCGAAGGGAAAGATTATGACTGAAGGTAACAGTCAATGTAAAGGAAAGAGAGACTTATGAAAAGGAGGAAATGAGTATGAGAGGAAAGAGATTTTTTGCAGTCATCATGTCATTCATCATGGTAGCGTCCTTAGTGAATGGGAACGCACTGGTTGCGAATGCAGAGCCGGCAGCACAGGTACCCGGCTGGTTAACTACAAAAGCAACCCATCAGGATATTATCCTGTCAGTGACGGACAGTTCAACTTATTCGCTGGCGGGAATTGAGGCAGCGTTAGGTGCCCAGGCGGCACAAACGGATACGACGATCAAGACCACCAACATCAATGTGGCAGATTTGAGTAACTGGTATGTGTATGACCGCTATGACTATCAGGTATATGCCAATGAGGCGGCATATCTGGCAGGCACAGGGTATAATCCAGGTCTGAGACCGTACTTTGGGGAGAGTGATTCGAGCGCATCAAGCTGGCCGGCTTCCATCGGAACTGTGAATGATGCAGATTATGTGGATTTGTCTGATAAGAACAACTGGACCATTGAAAATGCAAAGCGATTGAATACGGGTTCAACTACAGCCAGACATTTAAAGGAGCATATCGCAGCCGGTATTGATGCAACCGGAGCAGCAAATATTTACTGGTATGGTTATTCGGTTCTGGCAGGAACAGACTGGGCTTTTTATCCGGCAGCGCCGGGAGGCAAGAAAACCGTAGATTATAAAGTAGATGCCAGTAAGATCTATTTTCATACGGTGGAGGCAACCGGTGGAACGGGCTTTTTGATCAATTCCAAGATTGTGGATGGCAAGCTCACCGGTTATGCAGTAATGACGAATTATAATTCTAATGGTTATTATCCCAGTGGAATTGCTGGATTTTCCATCTATAAGTATAATGATGTAGATGCTACAACTGTTCATAACAGTAAGGTTTTGAGTCGAGGTACTCTTGTTGAGACTGTAAATGTTGCAAACTGCACGAACGCAACAGGTTTCGACAAGACACAGGTGCATATGGAGATTACCGATGAGAAGCTTAATATGACAATTACGCCCATTGGTACAAATGCAGATTCCAATGCAGAACCTGTAGTGGTGTTTAATGATTATGCACTGGCAAATCTGGATGCAGGAGGATTCGGACCGGTTGTATCCTATACAAGCCATGCGTGTTCTACCACCTCTGCTGTAGATTTCACCGACCTGAAGATGAAGCTTTCCGATGCGGACTCCGTATTAAATGGATATGCCAATGCAGACTTTACACAGCTTGATGAGACAAGTCAAAAGTCAAAGAAATACTATGTATTGTTAGGTAATAACACGAATACACAGACTGCAGGTTATGTTGATTTCTTTAACCTTGAAGGCGATCGGGCATTTCTGGAGTTGTTGAAGAAGGAAAATGTTGTGCTGATCACCAATCTGGAAACAGCACCGCAGCAGATGGAAGAGGGCAAGAACGGTACCAATTATAAAGTGGAAGACTATTTAGGAGCAGGTAATGTGGTGAAGCTTAACTTGAGTGGAACCGAGAGCGATGCGGACATCGCAACTAAAATCTACGATGCTATCAATAAAAACAGTTATAACAGCAATACAGCTTCAAGTGCAACCAATGCGTTAGATAATTCGGTAACACCAACCGGTACAAATGTCTATGTGACAGAATCTACTTCCGGCGCAGAAGTGGATACAATCAGTGCCGCAAGATCGGACTTTAATGGAGCAGTTTTGGATGTACACACAGAGTTATCCACAGACAATGCAAAAGGCATTGTGGTAAAGGTGCTGGATCCGGATGGAAATGAGCTTCCGGCATCACATGACACAGGTGCGACCTATGATCCGGCTACGAAGAAGATCACCATTCCAAAAACAGCAAAAGCCGGAACGTACACAGTGAAAGTAACCGATACATTAACATCTACGGTGCTTCATACCGTTCCGTCGGAAACATCCTTTACCGTAACGAAGAACGTAAAGGTAACCTTCAATGGTGGCACGGACAAAAATGGTAAGGAAACAGATGGGTGTTCTACAACCAATACCCTTGGCGCAGGTGCGGTGGATGCATCCGCAGGAGACTATTCCTTCATCGTGAATCTGGATGATCCGAGTAAAACGGTAAGTGTATACAAAATCAGCTGGGGGCCGACTGGAACAGAGAATGTATTGGTGTCCGGTACAGATTATACCGTTACAACGACTGAGGGAAAATGTACATTTACAATCAATGACACCGTGATGGCAACCATTTCCGATTCCATCAATGTATATGCAGTATGCAGTAACGTTTTTGATAATATGGAGAACGCAAAGGTTGAAAGTACACAGGGTCTTGGAACAGGGGAAGCTGTTACAAACTGTACATCCGGTGAGAACTTTATTGCCTATTTAAATGTGGATTCCACATATTATCACAACTTGCAAGCGGATGAGATTCGTGTGTATTCCGATTCGAATTTGTTAGAGGAAGGCATGGATTATCGGTTTACACCGGAAGACGGCAAAGTGAAAATCTTTGGTGAAGTGATTGGTGACACCCTGACCTTTGAAGGTAAGCCGACAGCAAAGGATATGACGGTAACCTTTAAAGATGAGTTGAACCTTGCATTTGCCGGGGAAGCAACCGCTAATTTTGATAATGCCTATACCGCTGAGATTACGCCTGCGGAGCACTATTATGTGAAGAGCGTGACTGTGACTTCGGATGATGAGGGTCATGCAACGTTGACTTCTCCAACCGATTATACCTTTGACGGTACAACCTTAACCATCTTGAAGAACCATGTTTGGGGTAACATTGTAATCAAGGCAGTTGCAGATACAAAGGATTATCATGTAACCAATACATTGAGTCATATAACTGCAAAGATTGGAAATACACCGGTCCAGGCTTCGCAACCGGTAAAATATTCAACCGTATATCGTGAACAGTTAACTGCCGATGCAACCTATTTCCTTCCGAAGGATATTACAGTTAAACGGGGCGAACAGACACTGACAGAAGACGTTGACTACAGCTATGATGCAAGCACCGGTGAAATCATGATCGTTGCAGCAGCAGTGTCCGGTGATCTGGAGATTTTTGCAGATGCGGAACCGACTTTGTCCGTAACGAAGGAATTAACAGGTGTAAGTTTTGATGGAGCAGAAAGTGTTCGTTACCAGAGAGAATATGAAGGAACATTTGCTTTGCTGGCTAACTACTATCAATTGCCTTCAACCGTTGTGGTAAAGGCAGGTGAAACCGTATTAACAGAAGGTGTAGATTACACTTATGATACAACAACAGGAAAATTAGTGGTAAAAGCAGAAGCAACAACCGCAAATCTGACCATTATCGCAAACGGTGATAACAGCAATGTGATTGATGCATTAGACCATGCAGCGGTAATGAAAAAAGGAACAGATGAACCGGCAAAAGTTTATACCGTAAATCATAATGCATTGTTTACCATTGTTGCAGATGCAAATTACTATCTTCCTAGCAAAGAGCAGTTAAAGGTTTATTATGGAGATAAATTATTATCTGCAGCAGCAGCTGACTTTAGCTACAATGAAACTACCGGAGAAGTTCGTGTCTGGAATACAACATTGACAAATGTGAAGAAAATGCTTACCTTTACCGGAACATCAGATCCAAAGGAATATACCCTTACAAAGAATGTAACCGAAGTAGAAATGACCGGAGAAGATCAGGTAGTATATAGTCAGGATTATTACGCAACCGTAGCTGCCAATATCGACTACGTGTTACCGGAAACCATTACCGTTTCGGTAGGACAGAATACATTGACAGTAGGAACCGATTATACATACTCTGCTGCAACAGGAGAAATCCTGATTCCGGGAACCGAGCTGGTAGACAGTGTGACAATTACAGTTGCAGGTGTTCCGAATTTCCAGGCAGCACCTACCGGATTGGAAGCAACCCTTGCATCGGATGAAGATGTGCAGGATGCAAAGATTACCGGCTTGACAACCGATATGGAATACAGCATCGATGATGGAGCAAACTGGCAGGAGATTACAGATCCGAATGCACCAACCTTTAAGAAGGGTACGGTTAAGGTTCGCATGAAAGCAAATGCTACCCAGTCCGCTTCGCCTGCAACGGATGTTGTGATCGGAGTAAAGGCAGAAGGTCCTGCTATAACAGAGAACATTGGTACAATAGCACCGACAGGCCAGGATCAGGAAGATGGCAAGGTAACCGGTGTGGATGAGACCATGGAATACAGTACCGATGGCGGGGAAACTTGGACACCGGTAACCGGAAATGAGATTACAGGCTTGCCGGTAGGACCGCTTGATATCAGAAAGAAAGAGACTGAGACAACGAAGCCGGGTGCAAAGACAACGGTAACAATTCCGAAGGCACAAGGTCCTGAAATGACAGAGGAATTGGAGGCAACAACCCCGAGTGATAAAGACTCAACAGACGGAACCATAACCGGCGTGGATGAAACCATGGAATACAGTACCGATGGAGGACAAACCTGGACACCGGTAACCGGAGATGAGATTACTGACTTACCGGCAGGAGATGTCAAGATCAGAAAGAAAGAGACAGAAACCAGCAAACCGGGTGAAAGTGTAACCGTAACGATTCCTGAGGCAGAAGGACCGAGTGTACAGGATGCGGTGGATGCAATTGAATCCATTGGTGATGTAGATGCAACGGACGAAAGCAAAGAAGCCATTGACGATGCACAGGAAATTTACGATGCATTGACAGAGCATCAGAAAGAATTAGTGCCGGATGATGTAAAGAAGGCATTAGAGGATGCAAAGAACGCATATGAAGAAGCCAAGAAGAGAGCAGAAGACGAGGCAGCGGCTGATGAAGTAGAAAAGAAGATCAAAGACATCGGCAAAGTGGATGCAAGCGATGAAAGCAAAAAAGCGATCGAAGCAGCAAGAAAAGCATACGAAGACCTTACCGATGACCAGAAAAAGCTTGTATCTGAGGAAGCAAAGAAGGCATTAGAAGATGCGGAGAAAGCATATGAAGAAGCTGCGAAGAAAGCAGCAGACGAGGCAGCAGCAGAAGCAGCAAAGAAAGCCATCGAATCCATTGGAAAAGTGGATGCGACGGATGGAAGTAAGG
>CAMHMG010000116.1 GCA_946186175.1 uncultured Clostridia bacterium
TCATCTCATCTTCGGAAATAGTACCCTTCACATCTCCGAATAATAATGCAAGCAGGTAAAGTGAAACCAACTGTGCACTATAAGCCTTAGTAGTAGCAACCGAAATCTCCGGACCGGCATGGGTATACATTACATTGTCTGCCTCTCTGGCAATAGTTGAACCAACAACATTGACGATACCAAGCACCTTTGATCCTAATTCCTGTGCCATTCTAAGGGCTGCAAGAGAATCTGCAGTCTCACCGGACTGGCTTATAATTATTGTCAGTGAATCCGGCTCAATAATCGGATTTCTATATCGAAATTCTGATGCAAGATCAACCTCAACCGGGATTCTTGTAAGCTTCTCGATAACATACTTACCATTAACTCCCACATGATATGCAGAACCACAACCAATAATATATATTCTCTTAAGCTTTGCTATCTCTTCATCTGTAAGACCTAACTCTTCTATAACTACCTTGTCACCATTAAGTCTGGGACTGATAGTATCAAGAACTGCCTTAGGCTGTTCATATATCTCCTTGAGCATAAAATGTTCATAACCACCCTTTTCAGCAGCCTCAATATCCCATTCTATGGTCTTGGTTTCCTTGTCTATCGTTTCTAAATCCTCATTATAGAAAGCTACGCCTTCTCTGGTAAGCTCACAGATTTCTCTATTCTCAATAAAATACACCTCTCTGGTATATTTAAGAATTGCAGGCACATCAGAAGCTATGAAATTGCCATCCTCTGTATGTCCCACAACAAGAGGAGAATCTTTTCTGACTGCAAACATCTTATCTGGGAAATCCTTAAATATTATTCCTAAGGCATAAGATCCCTGCACTCTGTGCATTACCTTCTCAATTGCCTGTAACGGATTACCGTTATAATAATAATCAAGATAATGCGCTATAACCTCGGTATCAGTATCTGATTTGAATACATACCCTCTTGAGATAAGCTTCTCTTTTAATACCTGATAATTCTCTATTATTCCATTATGAACAACTGCTATTGACTTATCTTTATTATAGTGTGGATGTGCATTGTTAACAGATGGCTCTCCATGAGTAGCCCATCTTGTATGACCTATTCCCAAAGTTCCCTTAAGAGAATGACCGTCGCCTGTTAGATCTCTTAATGCTTGAAGCCTTCCTTTCGCCTTAACTACTTCAATATCATCATCACCATAAACTGCAAGACCCGCAGAATCATAGCCCCTATACTCAAGCTTTGCCAAACCATCGAGAAGAATAGGTGCCGCCTGTTCATTACCTATGTATCCAACGATACCACACATATTATATCCTCCAAAAAAATTCATTATTATCTTCGCTCTTCGAGCTCGATTCGTTAACTATCATGACATTATATCACTACAAACAACCTTTTACAATATTTGATATTGACGAAATTATTACTATTTTATTAAAATTTGTATTTTTTAATACCTTTTACTGCATAAAACAGAAAGTAGTACAGTGATCTTAATCTTCCATATCCCATATATCTGTACACTCCGTAAGTCATCTTAGCTGATTCTAGCTTATTGGCAGATTTGGACCCCTTTACCACACGATATTTTAAAAGCGGCTCATTTATTCCATATGCCTTATCGTATTCTTTAAGAATCGACAGCCACATAATATAATCCTCGTGTAAATGATCACAGGTCATTGGATATCTTAATGCAACCTCTCTCCTGACCATAACACCTGAGGTACTCAACACATTTCCTTTTAAAAGTTCAGAATACGTTATCGTATCCGGGATCCCTATTATTCTGCCGGTAAGCTTCCCATTCTCATCCATAAGTTCTCTGCCTGTAGAACTCAAAACAGCACCTTTACTTTCCATAAACGAATATTGTTTAACAAGTTTATCGTCAGTCCAATAATCATCTGCATCCAAAAATGCTATATATTTTCCACCTGCCTTAACAACACCCTGATTTCTGCTGTATGCCACACCTTTGTTGCTCTCATTTAAAATATACTTAATACGTTCATCAGCGAGATAAGACTTTACTATATCAGCAGTTTTATCAGAAGAACAATCATCAACAATAATACATTCCCAGGAAACACCCCGCTGATCAATTACTGAATCAATACATTTTTTTATATATTTCTCGCAATTATATACCGGAATAATTACCGAAACCTCTACACTTTCCATATACAACACATTCGTAACTATTCAACATATTAATAGCTACATACTTTCTATTATTTCTCCCAGATCATTACGGTTTTACCGATAAGCTTATGACTATCTTTCTCAAATGCTCTGGCTATATCTCGTATTTCCCTGATCACTATCTGCTCACCTACGATATTTTCAAGATAATCCAGAACCTCCGGCTTTTCTCTATAGAGGTTAACCAGATTGACAAAATCTGTTCTTCCGCTTCTGCTGCTTCCTATAATCCGCAGTCCTTTTTCAAGAACCATTCTTGTGTTGATAGGAGCAAGCTCTTCCGACACTCCCAGAATACCTATTGTACCTTCAGGTCTGATATAATCAATTATCTGATTGATAGCTTTATGAGCTCCACCGCCGCCTACACATTCAAACGCATGATCCATCGAGAAATCATCGGGTATCTGACTAATCTGATAACAGCCATCCGCAAAGGTGAAATCCTGAAGCTTTGATTCATTCTTACCAAACACATAGACTTCGATTTCCGGATACAGCGTCTTTAACAAAAGAGAGGTAATATAGCCAAGATTACCGTCTCCCCAGACACCGATACGTTCTCTTCGTGTGTGGGCAGTCTTCATAAACCTTGATATCGAGTGCATACTTACACTGACCAGCTCACTAAATGCCGCAACCGTATAATTGATATCTTCAGGTAACAGCACTAATCTGTCTGCTGTAGTCTGCACATATTCCTGAAGGAAACCGTCAGTGCCGCTTGCACGAAATTTCGAACTTCTAAGATAATTTTCAGCTATTATCGGGTCACTTTCCATCGGGAGATTCGGAATCATAACTACCGGGTCACCTATATTAAACTCTCCCGTTGGATCATATACAACTCTTCCTATCGCCTCATGTATAAGTGCCATCGGAAGCTTTTTCTTTAATACCTCCTGTGGTCTGATACCCTGATAGTATCTCTGGTCTGCATTACATATAGATAAATGAGTTGGTCTTACTATTATATGCTTATCATCTATTGTAATATCTTTATATACTAACTCAAACTGTCTTGGACGCTTCAATTGATATACTGCACTAAGCATACGACACCTCCTATTAATTACTATGAAAGTTAACGAATCAAGCCGGGCTGGCGTAGATGAGTATTACTTTCATGTATACATGATGCACTTGGTTTACGTTGCGCTCCTATAGAAGGGCAACTTAAACCCTAGTGCTGCTCTGTTTATTCGGAAAGCAACGACTCCGCAACACGAAGATCATATGGATAGGTTATTTTAATATTAGACTCTTCCCCTTCAACAAGATGAACTTTTTCACCCTTGATAACTAAAATCTTACATGCATCAGTAAGAATCTTCTTCTCCTCAGCATTTAATCCCTCATAAAGTTCTCTTAAATGCAAAGCCTTAAAGGATTGAGGCGTCTGTCCCTGATACATCATCGAACGGTCAGGAATAGTTGAAATAAGCTGATGATCCTTGCTCTCAACTATCGTATCGGTTGCAGGAACTACCGTATCACATGCGCCGAACTCCTTGGCATACTTGATATTTTCTTCAAGTATTCTGTGAGTGACAAAAGGTCTAACCGAATCATGTGTAACGATAATGGTGTCCTCATTAAGCTTGCCCTGCTCTTCGATATATCTGATTGAATTCATTATTGTTTCATTTCTTGTTGCACCGCCGCTAATAACGACAACGTTATCTATTCCCGGAATATATTTTTTGATAAGATCCTCCGTATGTTTGATCCACTGCTTTGGAGAAAGCACCAATATCTTGTCAAACTGAGGATTCATAACAAATTTCTCAATCGTGTGGATTATTATCGGCTTGCCGCCGATCTCCATGAACTGCTTCGGTTTCTCAACATTTCCCATACGGGTTCCTATTCCCCCCGCTAATACTACTCCAAACACATTACTGTCCTGCATTACATTTCCTCCTTTTTTAACATATTTCGTATCTATTCAGCTATGCTTCATAGATACGCGACAGGCATGGTGCTGACGCACATTCCAGTATGCCTGTCGTATCGTAAAGTTTACCTTTTCGTACGTATCTTGCAGTAAATGCAAGATACTACCTGAACAGTTACCATATATCTAATTAGGTAATTGCGAAACTCTAATTTTCTTTAATATACTCTTTTCAATGAGTTTCGCAATCACCTGACATATTCTACACTATCATTTATATGTTACAATTACTCCCTGTGCGGATTCTCTCTGACAGCCGTTGTCTGATCAAGATCAATTCCTTCAGTATTATCCTTCTGGAATAATATCTTAAATGTCAACAGAAGCAGTTTGATATCTAACCAAAAAGAATAATCTTCTATATATGTCAGATCAAGCTTTAGCTTGTCATACGGCGTTGTATTGTACTTGCCATATACCTGCGCATATCCGGTAAGGCCCGCTTTGACCTTCAATCTGAAATTAAATTCCGGGATAATTTTCTGATATTTTTCAGCTATCTCCGGCCGTTCAGGTCTCGGTCCCACAAGAGACATATCACCCTTAATTATATTGATGACCTGTGGAAATTCATCAAAATGCAACGAACGCAGAACTCTTCCAACAGGAGTGATTCTGTCATCTCCCTTTTGCGCAAGCTGAATTCCATTCTTCTCAGAATTAATACACATACTCCTGAACTTGTATATCTTAAATATCTTACCATCCTCCGTCAGTCTTTCCTGGGAATAGAGAACCGGGCCACCGTCATATAATTTGATGCATAATGCAATCAATATAAATAATGGCATTAAAATAATCGATACCGGAATAGTTAAAACAAGGTCTAATATTCGCTTAAACATAAGCTGGTCTCCAGTCAACCCCTTATTTCTCGATAAGAGGAGCGGCGTGTCAAATAAATGAATATTATCCGAACCCATAAGCAGGATATCTGAAAGTTTAGGTGTTACATATGTTCTTACAGACAGCTCAAAGCACCTTTTTAATATGATATTCCTTTCATATGCTGAAATATCATAGATCAAAACCGCCTCATAGTTTGCCAGACTGTCACAAATGTTGTCAAGTCCTTCGTCAAGCTGCATGATATCACAGATTTTATATTTGTCCCTTCTTGTTCCTAACTTGTTAAGAATTTCCTTTGGAGAACGATCGTCATAAATCAGCAGCATTTGTCTTGGTGGATATAACAATGCATATATCGACTTACATATGAATATCCATATCAGTATTACAACCACCTGCAGAACTGTCATTACAAGTAAAGGTTTTGCCGTAAGATACTCCCGGCTGATAAGGCATATCTGAAAGTATGCAATAACGTTTGTAGCTAAAAGAGACAACATCTGCGAATAAAGAACATCCATCAATCGTAGATATCCAATCTTAAATCCACCATACAGATTGGTTATCAGGTACATGATCAATGTATAAAAACCGATCACGGCCCAGTCACCACGTCTAAAAAAAGGGGTTTCCAACTGTTTCTGGTAAAAGCCATACCACAGATAAGCAAACATTACAGTGTGTATCGCAAGTATGATAAATCCTTCAAAAAATGTTATTACCCTCTTAAATCTGTCTCTCTTACGCATTTCCTATTATCTCCCAAAACCTAATATACATCCATGTATAATATATCACGTCGACTGTCGTCTCCGTGTAGACATTCGCAAAATATCCGATTTTGCACACAAGTGTGCAAATCGGCTACTTTGCTCATTGTATCACGTCGACTGTCGTCTCCGTGTAGACATTCGCAAAATATCCGATTTTGCACACAAGTGTGCAAATCGGCTACTTTGCTCATTGTATCATATCATTTATATTTGTCAAAATTATCGTATCTTGCAGTAAATGCAATATGCTGTCTGAGCAGCTACAAATCACTAATTATCATCAAGCAGTTTCTCAATAATACGCAATGTTGCCCTGCCATCACATGAAGCCATATACTTCTCTTTAAAGCTCTTTATCTTATCAAGAGAATATTGGCTGTAGTTAATAATTCCATTTATCATTTCATCTTCATTATAGTATATCCCACCGGGAACAAACTCATCAAACGAGTAATAGAAACCTCTCTCAGTCACATATTCTCTGTAATCATAAGCATAGAAAAACATTGGCTTATCAAGGAGCGCATATTCAAATATCAGAGAGGAATAATCTGTGATGCACATATCCGAAGCACACATAAGAGTCTCTATAGCATCGTTAGATGCATTTATAAAAAATCTCTCATATTTTCTTTCTATAAGCGGTTTTTGCCGCACTGCCGGATGTCCTTTATACAGTATTACATAGTTATCAGCAAGTCCGTTATAAAGCCTTTTAACATCAAGCAGCTTAGGTGACTTTGCTTCCTGAACATTACCCCGAAATGTCGGAGCATAAAGTATTACCTTTTTATCCTCGTCAATACCATAACGCATTCTGATATTCATTTTACATGCATCAACATATTGTTTATCAAAGAATACATCCGTACGGCTTACACCAATCGGAAGAACTCTTTCATTATTCTGCCCCATACTCTTAGCATATATATCTATAACCTCCGGACTGCTGACAGTCGTAAAATAATAGTCATTATAATACTTTTCCTTTGGTCTGTTAACTCCCTCGTACCCAAACTTTTTGAATGCACCACATCCGTGCCACGTCTGAACGAGCTTAGTTTCACTTCTTACAGGCAGGGCTGCAAGTACATTACTACTCTCATTTACAAATACATATTTTGCAACTGCAAGCTTCTTAATCATATGTCTGCATGCCTTAAGATAATCCTTGTAAGAAAAAACAGAATTCCCTAAAAAAGAAGTATCTACTGTAAATACCTCTCTTTTACGGAATTCATTATATAGCAAAGTAAAGTTATTAGAAAGCTCTGCATATCTGATCTCAATGAATAAAACCATATGTTCATTCACCGGTTTTCTTGAATACCATTTATACATAATAGGAAACAGTCCGGAAAATATTGCTTTTTTACCTATTTCCTTAAGCATCTTCTTCACTTGGCATACCTCTTCTTCATTAATTTGATTATTCGTTCCGTAGCCCTGCCGTCACAACCACTCATATACTCCTGATAAAATTTCTCCATACGCTCTTTATCAAAAACCTTATATGCCCGATCAATCCCTGTTATCAGCTCTTCTTTATCAACAGCTATCTCACAAGGCAGGCTTTCATAATCAAGATAAAATCCCCTCGACCCTTTATAATCCTCAAGGTCCGGAGCATACAAAAGGACGGGTTTTCTATATATTGCATAATTAAAAATTATAGACGAGTAATCGGTTATCAAAAGATCCGTAACCGGAAGAAGTCTTTCCGTTGCTATATCAGTACCGGACTTAAACCCTTTGGTCTCCATATGAGGATGATACTTGATCACAACGAACCATTCTTCACCAAGTTTATTACGAAGAGATTCAAACACTTCAGAATCCGGAACATGTGGATCTAACGCGCTTCCACGAAATGTCGGAGCCCATAATAATATCTTCTTTCCAGCCGCTTTGGGATACTTCTTAAAGAATTCCTTTTTACATTCATCTTCATAACCTTCATCATAATAGATATCTGTAGCACTGACTCCTACCGGCTTGCATACACCGGGTTTTTGTCTCATTGCACTTGTAAATGGGGCCACACTTAACGGACCACTTACCGTAACCAGATCATAGTTACGAAATACATTGCCTATATATTCTTCCGGTATATCATCTGTTGTATCATAACCGAATTTTTTGAAAGCGCCACAGCCATGCCACATCTGGATTACAAATGTTCCTTTTCTTTTCCTGCATGATGCAACAGGCAAAAAATTATCACTGATTATGACATAATTAGCTTTTGAATACAACTTCATAAAACCGATCATTTTAACCAAAGCTTTCATATAACTCATAGCCTGGAAATCGTTATACCACTCTATAACCTTATAATCAGCATTATTAAGCCCTTCGTACATCTTATCCATACGTACCGGCCTTTTGACACTATGACCGTCAGCCATAATTACCAGTCCGGGTTCAATACTTTTGACTGAAAATACACGATATGCGATCGGTAGTATGCAGTTCTGCACTATCATTTTCAAATATTGACGTATTGCGCGCATTTATGCCTCATGTCCCTTATCTTTGATAACCTTGACAACCTCATCAACATATTTTCTACATAACTCATCAGTACCTGCCTCAACCATTACGCGTATGAGCGGTTCAGTTCCACTCTCACGAAGAAGAATTCTTCCGTCTTCTCCAAGAGCTTCTTCTACTCTCTTAACCGCAGCCTTAACATCCTCATCCTCGCGTGCTTCCTTTTTACTCTTAACTCTGACATTCTCAAGAAGCTGTGGATATATCTTTAAATCTCTGAACAGTTCAGATGCAGCAACCTTCTTTTCAAGTAATACTTCCATGAATTTAATAGAGGTAAGTACTCCGTCCCCTGTTGTTGCATACTTGCTGAAAATTATATGACCACTCTGCTCACCGCCTAAAGAATGACCGTTTTCCATCATATTCTCAAATACATATTTATCTCCGACAGCTGTCTTCTCATAAGCTATCTTCTTGCGGTCAAATGCTTTATATAATCCAAGGTTAGACATTACGGTTGTTACAACTGTATTATTATTGAGTTCTCCGCGCTCTGACAGATAACATCCACACGCGTACAGAATCTTATCGCCATCTATGATCTCGCCGTTCTCATCTACTGCAAGACATCTGTCTGCGTCACCATCATAAGCAAATCCTATATCAAGCTTCTTATCCTTGACAAGCTCTACTAACTGTTCAATATGTGTCGAGCCACAGTTCTCATTGATATTGACTCCGTCAGGATTATTATTGATCACATAAGTCTTAGCTCCTAAAGCTTCAAATACAGCCTTAGCTACTGTTGAGGATGCTCCGTTAGCGCAATCAAGTCCTATTCTCTTATGCTTGTAGGAACGTGTTGCAAGAGTCATTAGATAACCGATATATCTGTTTCTACCCATTGAATAATCAACTGTTCTTCCTATCTTCTCTCTGGTAGCAAATGGAATTTCAGGGATCTCCCCGTCAATATACGCCTCGATCTCATTCTCTACCGACGCCTCTACTTTAGAACCAAATCCATTGATAATCTTGATTCCGTTATCATAATATGGATTGTGACTTGCCGAGATCATAATACCACAGTCAAATTCATCAAGTCTTACAATATAAGAAACACTTGGTGTAGGAGTAACATGCATCAGGTATACATCAGCACCACTGGCTGTAAGACCGGCAACCAAAGAATACTCAAACATATACGATGAACGTCTTGTATCTTTACCGATAACAATACTTGCCTTACCGTCGTCATGATTTTTCCCATAATAATATCCGAGATATCTGCCCACCTTATAAGCATGTTCAACAGTAAGATTAACGTTAGCTTCTCCTCTAAAACCATCTGTTCCAAAATATTTACCCATATCTGCCTCCTGATATA